>JBDRGJ010000205.1:0-3704 GCA_043817835.1 bacterium | reverse complement strand
GAATCCACGAGAAAACGCTGGTTGCCTTCGCCCCATACCGCTCCCAGGGATATCCGGGAAATGCGCGCCGGGTCACCTGCACAAAAAGGAACGGGGTTGGCTATAAATGCCGGCACTCTGCCGTTTTCGGCATACTGAACCAGTTTTTCCGCCGTTTTCAAGATAATGTCCGCTGTCGGAGGCGGCACATTGTTGAACTCCGTCAGAACCGGACGGTAGATTTCCCAATGATGCGGGCAGAAATCCTGAATAACGTCCAAAATCCTGTCAATGTTCCCGGCATTGCGGGCAGTCAGGACAGTTCCGAATCTGAGGGTACTGACTCCCGCCTCTTTCAGCAGGCCCGCGGCTCTTATCATCCGTTCGAAAGAATCCTCCAACCCCGTCATTCCAGCCTCGCTGGGGCCGTCCCAACCGTGAATGGAAAGGAGTATATTTTCGAATCTCCTGACAAGTCCGGCTGCCGTCTTTTTATCCGTAAGAGCGTAGCCGTTCGTATTCAGCCATACGGCCAGGCCGGCTTCACGCGCATGATCAGCCAAGCCCAGAATATTTTCCCTCAAAAGGGGTTCTCCTCCTGAAAAACGCACCCGCTCCGAGCCCATCGCGGCAGTCTGGTCTATGGCTGAAATAATCTCGGTGTCGGAAAGACGCCGGCTGTTTCCGGCAGTATTGAAACAGAAATTGCAATGCCGCTGGCAGGAAGACTCCAGTTCGATTATTATTTCTGCGGGGATATCCCTGTGCGGCGGGGGAAATCCTTCTTTTGACATAAATTCAGCCAGTTCGGGACCGAATCCCGGACATTGCCGGCTGAAACGGCAGGAACCGCAGGCCGGACCGGTTGTGGCGCAGGGCAGAGGTGAAAATCCGAAAAGATATTCATATCGGGCCGGGTTTCCGTTAAAAAGACAGGGCGGTATGCCTTCAAAAATCACCGGGTGACGGTCTGATTCCAGCGCCAGGCCGGATACCGCGGTCATCAGGTCGGAAAGACTCCGGAACCCGAAAACATCCGTGCCGGCCGAAATAACAAAAGTTTCGCGGCAGGCGCCGTCAGAATTCTCTCTCACTGCATCACGGGTTGACGGAGCAAGCTCCATTCTGCGCGGTCCGGACATGCCGAATTGCCGGTCGGTCATATGGTTCCGCGCAAATCTTTCCGTTTAACCGGACGATATTTTGCGGAAACGGTCATAAGCGAGGAAAGCTCCGGATAAGGCAGGGTCTTGACTTGAAAGACGCTGTCTGAATTTCCGGAGCCGAGAAATCCTTCCAGATTTACTTTAAAGTGGGGAAAAGCCTGCGCTGCTTTTTCCAGCAGGACGTCGCGGATTTGGTCCTCAAGGCCTTTTTCATGGCAACGTGTTTCCACTTCCCATACAAGCCGTTCTCTGCCGTCGATATCTTTGCGTTCGACGCTGAAAATGCCTGTCAGAGCCGGGCTGATCCTGGCATCCTGCAGAAAGCCGCTCAGGATCTCTTCCTCAAGATACATTCCGAAGAAATATTCCGAATTTGACCTGCCGTATACGCCGATCAGCCCCCGGGAAGAATCGCCTGTCTCCAGCGTGCGGACATAGACTGCAGCATCCGCGGCCAACTCCGCTTCTTTTATGGTTTTCAATGTTTCGCGGTATTCCCAAAGCAGGCCCCGGTCATGGAGGTTGTATCGTATCAATGGGGCCGTCTGCCAGCGCGTGAACACAAGCTCGCCTTCGATGTTTTCAACGAGTTGAAGTTCTTCATGCGGCACCAGGGAGTATATATTGGGCACGCATGATGAAATCCCCGATGCGCGCTGCAGGGATGCGCTTGCGGCCAGAAGCCTTCTGAACGCTATGGCCGGGCGGGTCTCCGTGCCTATTATCCGGGTGTCGGCGGATGAATAGGAATAGCCTGCCATTGAAACTTCCGGCCACGCGATGCCGCAGGTCCGGTCGAGATTTTCCCTGAATTTTTCCGAAAAGGGGTCTCCGGTTACGCCGAAGCGCATCTTTTTGAGCGGAAGGCGCAGACCCATGCGCTCGGCCGTGCGCAGCAGATGCCCTATCGCCGTGGGATAGATGAAAACAACGATCATATCATAACCGCGGCCCATGGCGGATATAAGGCGGATTGCCATGTTGTAATCAAGCCCCGGAAAGGCGCAGGAATGCCGGCCTCCGCTTTGTTCGCAGGCCAGGTGGACATGGCGGGCTGTGTTGATGCCGGCGTTCCACCCTTCCATTGCCAGGGATACGACAAACAGCGTTTTTTTTCCGGAACAGCCGAACATCTCGTCAAGCCACTTTTTCAGGTCAAGCGAGGAGTTTTCCTGAGACTGTCTTGGCCAGCAGAAGCGCGAACCGGATGAGCCTGAGCTGAGAAGCCCTCCTCTTATGCCGGGGCGCATCGAAGACGCGATGAAGTTTTTGTGCGCCGCCCGGGACAGATAGGATTCCTTATCAGTGAGCGGAAGTCCGGCGAAGCTGAAATGTCCGGAAAGCACTTTTTCCAGCAGACCCTGGCCGCGAAGGAATTCGCGGTATGCGGGCACTTCCTTTGCGGCCCTGATCGCCGTTCCGGCCGCAAGTTCTGCGGAACCGAGCGAATTAGAAGTCATGCAGGGGGTCTCTCCGCGCAGCCGTTAAAGAGCAGGACGGGCCCGGCGCATGCCGCTTTATCCGCAGAAAGCTTGGGCGGCGACGGGGCAGGCAGGATGCTTCCTTTCATGCCAGTGCAGATCATTTTATCGCGGGTTTTCCCCTGCCGGCAAATATATATATTTCCGCTTTCAGCCTTTATCAGAAAATCTTTCCCGGAGCATATTTCCATCGGCATGGGCCCGTCGTCGGCAAACAATGACGTCCGCATAAGGACTGTTTTAGGGGTTTCAACCGCAATTATTTTCCCGCAGGGAACCGGCAAAAGGAAGGAAAGAATCGGGGGGTGCCCTCCGTTGAGGCGGGGCATTTCCCGCCTGAACCGTTCGGGGAAAAAGGACGATGCCGCCGCCACGGCGGTCCGGGCCGTCCTCTTCCGGAGAATAGCCGGCATTTCCGGAAGAAAAGAGGAATCTGTGAATACCACCGCGGGCATGTCCAGCTCCTGCGTCCGGTCAAGTGTTTCTTTCATCAGGTCCGGTTTCGGTCCGGGAAAAAATGCGGCCCAGTTTGAATCCGGCCGGAAAGCCAGCATCTGGAGCGCCAGAACAAGAAGAGGGCCGGATGATGCGGCGCCCATGCCGGCGGCGCATACGGACGCCGTCATAGAGGAACCGAGACCGAACGCATTTCTTGTCCAGGCATCAAGGTCTGCTGCAAGTTCGCAGACCGCCGCGTGCGGGACGGATATAAAACCCAAATTCCCTTTTGGAAGCAGGATGGCTCCGCCGGAGAGTCCGGATGGCAATGTATTTTTATGCATGTCGATTTCCGGGCGTGACGCTCCGATATGCGGCACGGCGGATTCAGCCGGCGGAGGCAAGGAATTCCCTCGCTGTTTCCAGTGCCCGGTAAAACATATGGTCTGAAATTCTGGAGCGGCTAAGCGGAAAATATATTCCCGAAGTGTCCAGAGCCTCTGACGTTTTCAGAACGTGAGGCCGGGTTCCAATAGAGCGGGAATACAAATCGTTAAGAAAGATATTCTGGGAGGGTGTTTTTAAGACGGTAAAAATGTCTTTCTCCCGCAGTCTTGCCATAAACGCCTCCCGGGTAAAC
>JBDRGJ010000204.1:0-6061 GCA_043817835.1 bacterium | reverse complement strand
AGCGGCCATCGAGACATCCTGAATATCGTGGTAGATATTGTGGATGCACTTTAATATTTTTTTCTTATGGAAGTGATAGCGGTCTCAGTGTTGCGGGAAATACACATGTCCGAAATGGATAAGGGCCTGGCTGAATTTTCTTCCTGCGTACTGCCATAAAACGGCCGCGGAGCAAAAGCTCACGACGCCAGCATCTTTCTCATTTCTTCCAGAAAATCCGCCGTCTTTTCAGCATGATTGTAGGGAATGCGTATGCCTCGCTTGGTCCAGCCGGTGTAAGAGGAATCTCCCTGCCATTCCCTGATGTCTATGTCGGTGCTGTCCCTGTAGACGGTTATCCTGGCGACCACGGTCAAGCCCGGTCTTTTGGCGAAACGGCCCAGTTCCCGGTCGCCCAGGGCTTCCGGTTCTTTCGGTAGTTCGGAAAGGACGGAATGCAGCCCCTCGAGGATGGCCGTATTCAGGGTTATCCCGGCGTGGGTGGGACCGCAATAATCTTCTCTCCTGACAAACCTGCGGATGCTGCCGTACCTGCGGCCGCGGAATTCGTCGATTGAAAACCTCACCTCTGATTCCTTTGAAAGCTCTATGGCTCCTATTTCCCTGATTATGCCGAACCCTTTATCAGACATTGTATCCGCATTATATAGCGGTTACCCGGGTGTGTCAATTTCCGATTCCCTCCGATTCCCTCATCCCCTGTAATTTTGGGAAAATCGAGATGCGTTTTGATATAATTCCTGCGGGATGGAGAAACCAATTCTTTCGCTGACAGTACTGGGTTCGGGCTCATACGCGCCCGCCTTCGGCGGCAAAACTCCGGTCAGGAATCCGGCCGGCTATGCTGTTGAGATAGAAGGGCGGATAGTGCTTTTCGACTTCGGTTTCGGCAACCTGAGAGCCCTGGCAAAAGCCGGCCTGGACATAAGAAACATCTCCCATGTCTTTCTGACACATTTCCATCTTGACCACTGGGGAGATTTACCTTCCCTGCTTTTTCTTTTTCATTACGATTTCAAGCCTGTCTCCGGCAAACTGACCATTACAGGACCGCCGGGCATAAAAAAATTCCTGAAAAAGCTGATGGCGGCATGCCGGCCATATACCGACCCGGCGGGTTACAGGCTGTGCATAACGGAACTTGCAGACAGGCAAACCCGCAGATACGGCAGATTCCTGGTAAAAGCAAAAGCCGTCCGGCATTCGGAACCTTCATTCTCCTATCGTATGGAGACCGGGGGGAAAACCGTCACTTACACCGGGGATTCCTCTTTTGAAGACTCCCTGGTCCGCTTTGCCATGGACAGCGACCTTCTCATTGCCGAGTCCAGCCTTCCGGGTCCGGCGACGGCGTACGGCCACATGACCGTAGATGAGGCCCTGACTCTGGCCAGGCTTTCCCACTCAAAAAAAACCCTTCTTTCCCACATCTCTCCCCAGGCCGAGCCTGCAGTCCTCAAAAAAACCGCCCGTCTGAGCCCGATGATTCTGCCAGCCGGAGACGGGATGCGAATACTGCTGTAAACCCGCATTTTTCTGCTTTTACGCTGGCTGAAACTTTGCTATAAAATAAATATAATGACTATAATGATATATTGGGCCTGTATAAGCAGGCTCACGGAGGTTGGTTTTGCCTGATACCGTCAAAACTGTTCTCATAGGGGACGATGACCCCATGGTAGGTCTTCTTGTTTCAGCGATACTCAAGAAGGACAACTACAATGTTTTGCTAGCCGACACCGGAGACGCGGTACTGGAATCAATAATCAGGAAAAAACCGGACCTCATACTGCTTGACCTCAAGATGCCGGGAACGGACGGATTCGCAGTCTGCAGGAAGATACGGGAAAATCCGGCCACCAGCGGTATTCCTATCATCATATTGAGCGGAGTTTCGGCCACTGAAGCCAAGGTAACCTGCATAGAATTAGGGGCAGATGATTTTATAACCAAGCCTTTCGACGCCAGGGAACTGAAGGCCAGGGTGGAACGCACCATAACGCGCAGAAGCCAGGACGTATCCGTAAACCCTTTAACCCATCTTCCGGGAAGCCCGGCCATAGAGGAGGAAGCCCTTAAAAGGCTCCTCAAGGGCAGCCTGGGCTTCGCCTACATAGACGGAGACAATTTTAAGGCTTTCAATGACGTCTACGGATACGCCAGGGGGGACAAAGTCATAAAAAAAATAGCCGAAATCCTCAACCGGCAGATAGCCTCCATGCCGGAGGCTGAAGGATTCGCGGGCCACGTGGGAGGGGATGACTTCGTCCTGATAAGCCGGCAGGAATTCACAGAGCAGATGGCAAAAGCGGTGGCGGAGGAATTCGACAGGGTCATACCGTCTTATTACGACGCTCCTGACCGCAAAAGGGGCTACATTGTCATAACCGACCGCAAGAACAACACCCGGAATCTGCCGCTCATGACCCTGACTATAGCGGTGGTGGCTCCTGAAAAACCTCTGCATTACGCCAAGATTGTGGAGGCGGCCGCCGAGATGAAGCAGTACGGAAAGAATCTTGCAAACAGGACCGGAAGCATATTCGTCAGGGACAGGCGTAATTAAAAACAGGATTGCAAAATTAAAAATTGAGAAAAATTTTGAAAGATCAACGTAATTTCTCTAAATCTGCTGATTTATTTAAATCTTTCTAAATCCCTGAATAAATGCCCGAACCGCAAAAAGACGAATTCATAGGCACTGAACTGGGCGGATGCCGGATAGTCGGAAAAACCGGCTCCGGCGGCATGGGCTCCGTTTACAGGGCCCATCACGTCGGCCTGGATAAGCCCGTCTGCATAAAGATTCTGGCACCCGCCCTGGCCAGCAACGAACGCTATGTGCAATTCTTCCTGAGAGAAGCCCGGTCGGCGGCCCGTCTGGAACATCCCAACATAGTCCAGATATACCACGTGGGCAACGAACGCGGCTTTCATTTCATAACCATGTCGTACATCGAGGGGAAAAATCTGGCGGACATGGTGGCGAAACGGGGTCCTTTGCCGGCGGAGGAAGCAACCGGGATAATAATCGGAGTCCTCAGCGGACTTTCCGCCGCACACGCCAAATCCATAATACACCGCGACATAAAGCCTTCAAACATCCTGATTGCGGAAGACGGCACCCCCAAGATAGTGGACTTCGGCCTCGCCCGCAGCATAACCGAGGAAAAACAACTGACCGTTGCAGGGGAAATGGTCGGAACCGCTTATTTCATGGCACCCGAGCAGGGGCTTGGCCAGGAAGTGGACAGCAGGGCGGATCTGTACGCCTCAGGAACCACCTATTTTTATATGCTGACCGGAAAGTATCCGTTCGAAGGCAAGACCTCCATGGAGGTGATCCACAAGCACATCAGCGACCCTGTCCCCAGCATGCTTATTATCCGCCCGGACGTGCCGTTATGGGCAGTACAGGTGGTTGAACGCCTCATGCGCAAGAAGCCTGAAGACCGCTTCCAGTCGGCTGCGGAAGCCGTCAATGCCCTTTCAGCCAGGGAAATCCTGCAGACTTCATCCCGGAGTAAAGAACAGGTTCTGGACCTGCCCGAGGTCACGGCACGCCTGCAGAATCTCAAAATAAGGGGGACTCCGGCAGAGCAGCCGGAACACGAAACTCAGAACTCGGACCGGATAGGGACCCCTATGGGGAACCGTCCGCCCCAAAAGCTCAGCGTTGGGACAGTCTCAATCCCTCAGTCCTCCGAACTTCTGAGCGAAAAAAATACCCCGGCCCAGAAAACCGGCAGCAGTCTTTCGTCCAAACCGTCGATCTTCGAACTTATCCGAAAAAAAACTCTCGGCATACGCCACGCGTTTGATGCGGGCGACGTCTCCGGAAACCGCCGGATTCTGCCGACCGTCATGCTTCCGCGGACGGTTCTGCACTTTTCTCTCACGCTGGCGGCGGGTTTTCTTTTCCTGCTTGCAGGCGCGCTTCCTTTTGAAGCCTCCGGGAATCCGGATTTTCCGGCACGCCTGCTGCTGCCCGCCTCGGCAAATCAGGCGCAGTTCCTGGCTCTGTCGGCCTGCGGACTGGGGCTCGCCCTGTGGGCCATGTTCATCCGGCCCTGCGGATTTTCCCCGGGCTATTTCCTGCTTGCCGCCGCATCAGCCGGATTTTTCTATTCCGCCACGGCTGTCCGGCTTTCGGCCGCGCCGGACGTATTGGGCCGTTCCTGGTCCGCCGTATTTTCCGCGGCTGGCGGCTTGTTCTCAAAAAGCAATTTCCTGCCCTGCTTCTGCTTCCTCATGCCCGTATCCCTAAGGCTTCTTTCGGCCGGTGAAAAGGGCACCTGGGGAAAGTGGGCCGGCGTCATACTGGCAGCAGTCGCCCTTGTCTGCGTATGGATTTTCGCCGCAGACCCCTCGGCTGAAGGGCCTTCCTCCCTTCTTCTGTTCGGCGCAGGCGTCTTCGCCGCTTTCACCGGATTATTCATGGCCTTCAAGCGCAAGGACGATTGCTCGATTCTTACCGGGCCGGGCATTTTCCTGGCCGTTTCAGCAGCGCTCATTTACATTTTTTCCGTATCACCGTCTGTGGAACCGCTGACTCAGCGAAAAATACTGGCAGATGCGGACAGGGCGCAGGCCGCCAGTCTGGAACTGACGCGCCGACAGCAGAAAATCCCCGAATACGACACCGACGGCACGCCGATTCCCTGGCACCCGGACCCGCTCCTTGTGAAAGAGACCGAACCCCGGCCCAGGAAGCTTCTCAGGAAACAGGCCTGGATTCAGGCGCTTACGGCTCCGCCGGCTGAAGCCGTAAGAAATGCCGCAGACAACGGAACGCTGTTTATCTTCGCAATACTTATGCTGTTTCTGATCAACCTCAATTTCCTCGATGCCCTTGCGGAAAAAATGGAGACTGAAGCGGAATAGGCTGAATATCATCATGAACCGTCTGCCAGGAAGGAGTGTATAATGAAACGATTTTTTCTCTCTGATATTCTTTACGGCCTGCTTCTGACCGTTCTTTTCGCGTTCCTCTACCTGAACGGAGGCTCTTTCCTTGAAACGCTGGAGCTTAAATCCTATGACCTGCGCTCCAAGGCAAGGATGAACCCCAATCCCGGCAATGAGATCTCGATAATAGCCATAGATGACGAAAGCCTCTCTAAACTGGGGCGCTGGCCGTGGCCGAGGTCAAGGATAGCCGATCTTCTTATTGCACTGTCGACTGAAAATGCCAGGCCCGCCGTAATAGGCCTGAACATCCTTTTCTCCGAAGCCGAGCAAAATCCGGGGCTGGCCGAACTGGACGTCCTCAAGCAAAAATATGCTGACCTTGTGGCGACCAGAAAGATAAAAGAAACCGCCAAAGACGTTGCATTCGCCGATGAACTGGACAAGGCCAAGTCGCGCCTGGATAATGACTCCAAACTGGCCGCCGCCATAGCGGAATCGGGCAATGTTCTGCTGCCGATGTATTTTGTCGCGGGCGGACAGATGGGAGGCAAACCCCTGCCCATGCCCCAATGGGCAGGACGCTTCTCCCTTCCGGTGGGGGGAACCGCGGATGAGGCTGCCATGCCGCTGGAGGCTGTGCAGGCAACGGTCCCGCTGGATGTTTTTGCCTCCTCTGCGGCCGGGCTGGGACACGTCAACATCTACCCCGATATGGACGGAACCGTGCGCCGGGAGTATGCCGCCCTGCTCTACGGCCAGGACTTTTATCCGTCTTTCGCCGTGGAACTGACCCGCAGTTTCCTGCGGCTCAATCCCGGCGAGGTCATTGTGTCGCCGGGAAGAAGCCTCTCTATAGGTAAAACCGGTGTGCCGACTGACCAGGCTTCTGCCATGCTCATCACATTCAACGGCCCTGACAGGACCTTCAGATACTATTCCTTTTACGACGTGCTCAACGGCAAGGTGGCCCCTGAGGCTTTCAAGAACAAGATAGTGCTCATAGGCCCCACCGCAGTCGGAGTCGGCATGCTCTACGTAACCCCGGTTTCCCACAACTTTCCCGGAGTCGAGGTGGTCGCCAGCGTGGTGGAGAACCTCCTCCATAAACGCTTCCTTCTGCGCCCTCAGTGGGCTTTCCAGACCGAACTGG
>JBDRGJ010000203.1:0-8429 GCA_043817835.1 bacterium | reverse complement strand
CCCAGAATTCCCGGAGCCGAGGCAATCCGCAGTTTAAGCTCATTGCCTTTAAGGGTTCTATCCGCATAAAAATTCAGAACTTTGTCTCCGGCTATCGTGCCTTTTATCTCGTTTTTTAGAGCGGTAATCAACACCAGTGATGCCTGTTCCAGATGAGCGTCTTTGATGACGAATTGCTCTTTCTGTTCGGAAGTCATTCCTGCGCTGGCATCGCCCGTTATCCTGCTTAAATCGAACACCCCGCCCAGGTATACCAGCTGCTCCTCCGCTGAAAGCTCCTTTATTTTATCAATCTTCTTCTGAGCTTCAATATATTTATTTTTTTCTTCTGATTTAGCTGTCTTTATCTGTCTTTTGAGTTCTCGCACCGCCTCTTCCAGATTGTCAAAATTTCTCCCACAATTCAGCCATTTGTTTTTTTGCTCCCCGTTCAGGCTGGTCCATATTATGCCTACTATCTCCCGGACGGCAGCCCTGTCGAACTTATGCGGCGGAATTTTAATAAGATAATCTATCACCTTATTGCTCATCCGGCTGTCAAAATAAGGTGCGGCTGAACGCAGGGTCTCCAGGCCATTATGCACATGCTTCCTGTTTATTGCCGGTGAGGCTGGGTCTGTCTGAATAATTTCGGCGCATTTATCTTCCGCCCAGAGCGCAAGCGCGGCTTTCCTGTCAGGCAAAGTCGTGATATGCCATTGTTCAGCCAAGCGCACGGAAGACAGATACCTCCTCTGTCCTATACTCAATGAATCCCGGCACATGACAGCTGATTCTGCAAGCTTCAGTTTATGCGGCGCATATTTCTTGGTCCATGGTATAAGCTTATCGGGTTCCGGTCCCAACCCCACAATCTCAAGCGCGCCTGCAACCGTATCGTCACGCCAAACCCCGTCATTATTCCTCCGGATTTTAAGGCGGCTTCCTCTTGTCTCCAGTCCGTCGCTTATGATTTTTCCTTCATCCGACTGATTTAAAAAATCACGCAGATCAACCAGCGCATTGGCTTTTTTAAGCAGACCGGCGCTGTCATCAACACCGAGCTTATTGAGCAAGGCAGAGTTGTCGGCATTTAATCCCCTCAAACAGTCGTCAGCCTTATCCGGGTCAAGCGCGGAGCCGGGTTTTAAATTATCTCCGCATGAATCCATGAACGCCCTCTCATCCGCATTAAGCTCAGCCTGCCCGCCGGATGTTTGGAGGGACAGGGCAGCCCTGCCGCTGGTCCATGCAAATGCAATTCCTGCCAGAGACAATAAAATAAATCCTGTTTTAAGATATCTCCTCATATTTTTTAAAAAAACAAACCAACGGGGCAGTTTTCAACTCCCGCATTTTGCCTGAACGAAAAAACATCACAATTATGGCGATTGTAAAAATATCTCACCGCCATTATGACAATACTACTGTTATGAATATTATAACCGCTCAATTCTGAATTAAAAGTGCCAAAGGGCCCATGAATGCGCTGGGCCGAATGCCGGTTTTCAGCCTGCATTTCATGCCGACGTGTATGGAGCAATCAACGGTCGGCGCGTTGATAAAGGATTTCAGCCTCTTCGTTCATCCCGATGCGGTCGAATATTGCGGCTGTTCTGGCAAGACTGTCAGCGTCTTTTGTAATGTCATATACAAAAATTGAATATCCCGCTGTGAAAACCGGTTTTTTCGCTTTAAGCCAGTCAAAAAGATTCTTCTCCGGATAGTATGTGGACTGTATATTGGTCGCCGATACTGCCAGCAGGAATTTATCCCATTTCCGCATATTCTCGCCTGTTCCCCGGAAATCATCGTCTGCAATGACATTTGAAATCATCAGCGGGATATATCTGATGCCATAATAAGACGGGTCAGCTATACCGAAGTAAGAAAGAATGACCGGAGGATTTCCTTCCTTGTTAAGATACCCGGCGAGTGTTTTGATGTCCTGCCCCCAGTCCAGGTTGGAATCCGTCAGCACCTTATACCCGTTTGAAGGCCCCCCCGCGAATTCATTGAAATAGGCCAGGTAGTAAGGATGCACCCGAAGCACTGAAACTGCGGTCCAAAGACCCAAAACAGGCGCAAGCCATCTTACAGCTCCCCCTTTCTTGAAAATTCCATCAGCACCAAGCCCGGCTGATAATACCAGGAAAGGAATCACCGGCAGAATATGCCTGTAACCTATCTGCACCTTGGCAGTCAGTGCCATCAGAAAATACAACGCAGGCGGGACAATCAGCCAAAGAAAGCCTTTTTTAAATTTATATTTTAACTGCAGAAGTCCCGCTAAGGATAAAAGAAGGATGGCAACCGGCGTTTTTACGGCAAAAGCCAGTGGGAAATACCACCACACCCCGCTGACAGAATGCCTGCCGAGAGCGAAAGAAGACCTTCCCTCCCCAAGGCGGGAAAGAGTGGCTCTTAACCCCTCAAAATAGAGCCATAACTGCCCGAAACGGTAGACCAGCGCCAGAACAAAAACAGCGGCAGCCGCATAAACCAGCAGCAAGACACAAAGCCTCGGCCATTTGAATCTTTTCGAAAAAACGTTTTCCAGAACCGCAAGCCCTGCCAGCATGAACGGCAGGACGAACATATTGAACTTGGAAGCCAGCGCCAGCCCGGTCAGAACGCCCGCCGCAGCAAAACAGAACAACGGAGAAAAGCAGATATTGGATATAGATATATTCTGCTTGACTTGGTGGCCTTGGGACTCGGACCGGATAGGGCCCCCTCCGGGGAACCGTCCGCCCCAAAAGCCCTGCGTTGGGGTGGGGTCTTCACGGCTGGGATGAAAAGCAAGATATCCGAATAGGAACGCGGCAAAAAAGAAAACAGCGCCTCCGGCATCCGTGGTTACAAGGGCGTTATTGCTAAGAAAAGCAGGAGTAAGAGCAAAAAAAAGCAGTGTCCACGACATCGCACTGCTTCCTCCAAGCTTGAAAGCCCACATGGCGGCGCATGCGAAAAGAACAAGAGTCCAGATAATCAAAGAAAAAATTCTGGCGGTATTGAGAAGCTTTTCAGCTGGAAGAATGTTTCTGTACAGGAAAAGATTTCCGTAATGATATGGCATGCCCGCCGTTAAATAGGAGTGCCCTGTGAATGCCCGGACTTTTTTAAAAAGCAGGGGAAAAGCGGAAACCATCTCTCCAAGAGGAGGATGGTCCATTATGTTCATCCTGTATCTGCCGGTTTCAAGGTAGGAATACCCGCTGGAAAGATGGACAGGCTCGTCGTAAGTGGGGGCTGCGGATCTTATGAATGAGCGGCCCAGGAAGATGTGCAGGGCTGCGGCAAGAACAGCCATGACCGCCGTCAGGCGTCTATTCATACTTCATGCCCTTGAACCCGGAGCAGCGGCTTTTTAGAGGACAGGCAGATACCGTTTCACCTCGTAATCCGTGACTTTGGTGCGGTATTCGTCCCACTCTATTTTTTTGTTCTCGATGAACTTTTCGAAAACGTGTTCGCCAAGCGCTTCCCTGAGGAGTTTTGATTTTTCCGCCTCTTCCAGCGCCTCTATGAGCGAGCCGGGCATGGTCTCTATGCGCTTGGCCCTGCGCTCTATTTCATCCATTTCGTATATATCGGCTTCCACGGGCTTGTCCAGCGGCAGCTTGTTTTTTATGCCGTCCAGGCCGGCCGCCAGCATGGCGGAAAAAGCAAGATACGGATTGCAGGCCGGGTCCGGAAAACGGGCTTCAATCCGGGTGCCCTCCGAGTGCCCAAGTTTTGCCTGCGGGACGCGCACCATGGCCGAACGGTTTCTTTTGGCCCAGGCTATATAAACCGGGGCTTCAAAACCCGGCACCAGTCGCTTATAAGAATTGACCCACTGGTTGGTTATGGCCGAAATTTCCCTGACATGTTTCAATACTCCGGCCACAAAATGCTTTGCCGTTGAAGAAAGATAATAATTGTCTTTCGCATCGAAAAATGTGTTTTTTCCGTTCTTGAAAAGCGACATATGCAAGTGCATACCGCTGCCGTTGAGTCCGTCCAGCGGCTTGGGCATGAATGAGGCGTATATCTGATGCGCGGCGGCGACCTGCTTTACCGCGACTTTGTAAGTGATGACGTTGTCAGCCATTTTAAGGGCATCGCAGTAGCGCAGGTCTATCTCGTGCTGGCTGGGAGCCACTTCGTGGTGTGAATATTCTACCTGCATGCCCAGGGCTTCCAGCATCATGACGGTCTCCCGTCTCAAATCATGGGACTCGTCCAGGGGGACCGTGTCGAAATAGCCGCCATCGTCCAGCGTCTCCGGCGACTTCTCGCTCCTGAAGTAAAAATACTCCAGCTCCGGTCCGATCATGAAGGAGGAAAAACCCATTTTTTTGCATTTTTCCAGATTTTGCTTGAGCACCCAGCGGGTATCGCCCGGATAATGCTTTCCTTCCGGCGTCAGGATGTCGCAGAACATCCTGGCTGTGGGTATGCCGTCGAACTTCCATGGCATGACGCTGAACGTTGAAGCATCGGGCATGGCCAGCAGGTCGGACTCGTAGATGCGTGCAAAGCCCTCGATGGACGAACCGTCGAAACCCATGCCTTCTTTGAGTGCGCGCTCGAATTCTCTGTGTGAGATGGAAAAAGATTTGAGCTGTCCCAGGATGTCCACAAACCAGAGGCGGATGAATTTTATGTCTTTTTCACCGACTATTTTGAGGATTTCGTTTATCTTTGCCCGTTCGTTCATGTTCTCTCCTTTGCTGACTCAGTTGATACGCTGATACGATGATATGTTTATAAGTTTATCCGGGCGCGGGTTCACGTATCAGCATATCAACATATAATAGTATTATCCACCTCTAAAATTCTCCCGCCTTCTCACCTTCTTACTTTCTCACCTTCTGACTTCTTGCTCTTTGCCTTCTTCAGCGCAGCCAGCACTTTATCCGGAGTGAAGGGCGGTTCGCAAAGCCTGACCCCGACCGCGTCATATACGGCATTGGCTATGGCGGGCTGCGGTCCGTTGATGCCTATCTCGGAGACAGACTTGGCCCCGAAAGGACCCGCCGGCTCGTATGTCGGAATCAGCATGCTCCTTATGGGAGGCGAGTCCGCCGCATTGAATATCTTATAGCGCCTGAAAGTGGCGTTGGTCATTGTCCCTGCCGGGGAAAACTCCATTTCCTCGGTAAGAGCGTAAGAAATCCCGTTCAGCACCGCCCCGTCATTCTGCCCTTCGGCAAGGGTGGGGTTTATGGCTGTGCCGCAGTCCACCGCTGCCACGTAGTCAATGACCTTTATCTTTCCGGTCTCGGTGTCCACCTCCACCTCCGCGAAATGCGCCGCAAAGGGCGGAGGAGAACTCTGCGCTATATGGGAAGCAGAGGCTATTATCTGGTGCTGATTGTGATAGTAGAGCGACGTGTTGGCGACTTCCGAAAGAGAACAGGATTTGCCGCTGGCTGATACTGCTTTTCCGCCTTCAAGCCTCAGATTTTCCTCTTTTTCATCCAGAATTCCGGCAGCCACCTTCAATATCATGTCCCTGACTTTTTCAGCCGTTTTCTTGACGGCGTTGCCTGAGATGAAGGTGGTGGAAGACGCGTAGGCGCCCACGTCGAACGGGGTCAGATCGGTATCGGAAGACAGCACTATCATATCCTCGGCTTTGACGCCAAGGACCTCGGCCGCTATCTGGGCAAGAATGGTGTCCGAGCCGGTTCCCAGGTCGGTCGCTCCCATAAGCAGATTGAAGGAGCCGTCCTAGTTCATCTTTATGGTGGCGGAGGCCATGTCCACTTCAGGGATGCCGGAGCCCTGCATCATGCAGGCGCAGCCCATGCCCCTCCTGACCGGACCGGTCTGGTCCGCGTATTTTTTAATCTTCCCGTGCCAGTCTATGGCCTTGAGACCTTCGTCCATGGCTTTGGGAAGTCCGCACGAAGTGATAACCTGCTCCACGCCTTCCCGCCCTTCTCCCATGGCTTTGAACACAGGCGAGCCCTCGCCTTCCTTTATATAATTCTTCCTTCTGAATTCCAGCCTGTCCATCCTGATGGCTTCCGCCATGATGTCCATCTGAGACTCCCAGGCGAAGAAACCCTGCGTGGCGCCGTAGCCACGGTATGCTCCGGCCACCGGAAGGTTCGTGTACACGGTTCTGCCGGTGAACTTTATATTTTTGGCCCGGTACATCGGCAGGGTATGGGAGCCGGAACACATCATTACCGTCAGCGCATGGGAGCCGTAGGCCCCGTTGTTCAGATAAATCTCCATCCGGGCGTCGGTCAATGTGCCGTCTTTTCTGCATCCCGTTTTGAGCTTTACCACCGCAGGATGGCGGGTTCTGGAGGATATGAAGGTTTCTCTCCTGGTGTATTCCAGTTTTACCGGTTTGTCGGTCGCCAGCGTAAGGGCAGAACAGATGTCTTCCAGCACTATCTCCTGCTTGGAGCCGAACCCGCCTCCTATGCGGGGTTTTATGACCCTTATTTTTTTCACGGGTATTTTAAGGGCCTGCGCCACAATCCTTCTGACATGAAAAGGCACCTGCGTGGAACTGCGGATGACCAGCCTGCCGTGCGAATCAAAATACGTTATGGTTGTGTGAGTCTCCAGGGCGCAATGCTGCGCCCATTGTGTTTTATAAGTTCTCTCTATGACACAATCAGCTTCCGCGAACCATTCTCCATCCTTCACTTCCAGGTCATATTTAGCGCAGATGTTATGCGCGGCGTCGGGAATATTCTTTGCGTCAGATTCATCATGTATGACCGGGGCTTTTCCGCTCATGGCTTCCAACGGGTCGAAGACCGCGGGGAGTATTTCGTACTCCACCCTTATCTTTTCCAAGGCTTCGCGTGCCGCCTCAGGCGTCTGGGCGGCCACGGCGGCCACCCTGTCCCCCACGAACCTGACTTTGTCATCAAGCACAAAAGTGTCGTACGGTGAAGGCTCCGGAAAGCCCTGCCCCGCCGTGGTGTGCGGCACGCGCGGCACGTTTTTGTGGGTCAGGACGGCTTTTACTCCCGGAACTTTTTCTGCCGCGGAAACGTCTATCTTCTTTATGCGGGCGTGGGCATGCGGACTCCAGAGAATCTTGCCGTAAAGAAGGCCTTTTATCTCGATATCATCTGTAAATTCCGCAGTTCCGCAGGCCAAAGCCAAAGAATCGATCTTGTCCACCCGATGATTTACCACCTTGAAATCATTTATGGTTTGAGGCATAAAATTCTCCGACTGACTGCGGTGATATGATGATACGTTGATAAGTTTATATGGACTTGGTTTC
The DNA here is from genome assembly GCA_043817835.1 of bacterium. Classification (GTDB taxonomy): domain Bacteria; phylum Elusimicrobiota; class Elusimicrobia; order Elusimicrobiales; family CAZFMJ01; genus JBDRGJ01. The sequence goes on along the minus strand of JBDRGJ010000203.1, from coordinate 1,201 downwards.
CCATGTCATCATATCATCCTGCCTTATTCCCCAATTTCTCGACTTCGAAACTTCTTACTTCATAACGTTTCACGTCTGACCTCTTTCTTCCTCTCCTCATCCCCTCGGGCTGGACAGGGCCCCCTTTGGGGAACCGCCCGGCTCCGCCGTACTTTTAGGCTCTGCCGCCTTAAAAGTGCGCCCCAAACACCCTTTGAAGGCCATAGGCCTTATTTAGGGTGCGACCAGCGGTCGAGCTTTGCGTTGGGACCCCCCTTCATCCCCTCCTCTCCTCCTCACCTTTCTCATGGCTTTGGCAGCGAGCCTCACGGCCTCGACCTGCTTGACATACCCGGTGCACCGGCACAGGTTTCCATCCAGAGCACGGCGTATCTGCGTTTCGCCGGGTTCAGGATTCTCGTCGAGAAGCGCCTTGGTTGAAAGTATCATGCCCGGTATGCAGAAGCCGCACTGGACCGCTCCGGCGTCCACAAAAGCCTTTTGTATAGGATGCGGGTTGCGCGGGTTTCCCAGGCCTTCTATGGTGCTGATATTCTTCCCATGTGCCTGAGCCGCAAACATAAGACAGGAAAGCACCGGCTTGCCGTCCGCAAGCACCGTGCAGGTTCCGCAATCGCCGGTCTCGCAGCTCTTTTTAACCCCCTTGCAACCTTCCCTGCGCAGCGCGTCCAGCAGGTACTCCCCCGGCTTCACTTTCCAGGCTTCTTCCCTGCCATTGATGTTCACTTCTATATTAAAAAATCCTTTTTCTTCAGTCAGCACATTCTGTGGTTTTTTTGCAGCTTTTTTCATTTATATATTCACCCTCCTCCCCTCATCCCCTCCTCTCCTTCTCCCGTTCTTGCTTGTGTTGCTTCCGTTCCCGTGGTTACAGGTGCCACAACATACACATACTTTAATGGGGTGACGCCCATATTCCGGACATCATGGAATGTTTCCGGAGGCACGTAAACCGCCTGTCCTCCGCGGATTTCCAGGTATTTTTTCTCCGGCAGAACCAGTCTCCCGTCACCCTCAAGCACAACCAGCAGCTCCTCATGTCTGCCTGTTGTGTGCTCTCCGCAGGATTCTCCGGGTTTGACCGTCACGAATCCTGATTTCATCCCCGCGGTGCGCGGTCTGCCGGGAAGAATGCTTTTATAACTGTTTTCTTCGGGAAAATCCTCGACAAAAGGTTCCATGCTGTTGAATGCGAATGTTA
>JBDRGJ010000202.1:0-3884 GCA_043817835.1 bacterium | reverse complement strand
ACACCTCACTTTTTATTCCGTCCTCTTCACCATGCAGGATCTGCAAATGCCCGTTTGATGAAATTCTCCTTCCGTTTCTTTCCGACCTTAACCTTGTCCTTAATCTTAATCTTACCCGCAAGGGCGGGTATTCTTCCTGACGGGGCTTTTTCCGATGAAGCTGCGGGAACAACCTCGGCCCGTTTCCTGAAAAGTGCGGTGGGTGCCAGACGCCAGGCTATGGCAGGCGCAGGACTTGCCCTTGGGGGGGCTGATGCTGTCTTTGCAAATCCTGCGGGGCTTGCGACCATGGAATCCGAACGGGACGCTTCTTTCAGCCTCAGTTACGAGAGGAAGCTGGAAACGGCATACAGGAGCGCTGTTTCATGGGCCAGACCGCTTAAGGGCGGCGGCGTTCTGGGAGCAGGAGCGTTGTTCCTTTCCCAGTCGGCCATGGAAAGTCTGAGCGCAAACGGAGACGTCATCGGCTCGTTCTCCCCGTATGATCTGGCCCTTTCGGCTTCCTATGCCAGGACATTCGGGACCACAGCCTTCGGAGCTTCCCTGAAGGGAATACGGTCTGAATTGGCCGGCAGATCAGCTGCCTCTTTCGCGCTGGATGCCGGACTGATAATGAAAAATGCCATGGACTTAAGCGGCGGGCTTACCGACGTTGCTTTTTCGCTGCGCAATCTGGGTCCGTCCATGAAGCTGGGTTCCTCTTCAGATCCCCTCCCTATGGAACTTGGATTGGGCATGCTCTGGCATATTTACCGCAACATGGAGATGATCATGGAAGGAAGGATGCCCGTCGATCATTCCCCGTATGCCATCCTGGGAGGGGAGTGGGCTTTACCCATGGGCTTTAACTGTGGCGGTGCGCTGAGAGCAGGTTACAGTTTCAGAAACTCGGGAGAACTCGGAGCGATGGGAGCCCTGACAGCAGGGTTGGGCATGGTCATGGGCCGGTTCAATTTCGACTATGCGTGGGTGCCTGTGGGGGACCTGGGAACAACCCACAGGATAACAGTCGGTTTCAGATACGGGTCTTCCCCCAAACCCTATCCTTCCGATAAGGGCAAAGAAGCAAAAGTTTCCAATGCCAAGAAGAAAAATCTTCCGGGCTTGGTTCCTAAAATTGTTGTAGCAGTTTCAAAAATCAGTGCCAAGGGAATTTCGGAGGATGATTTAGAAACTGCAGCCGGATGGGTTATGGATGTCTTTTCTAAATCAAAAAAATTTGATGTCATAAACAGGGAAAAGAAGGCGGAACTTTTAAGAGAACAGGCCGAGCAACTGGCTCTTTGTTCCGGAGACTGCGAAATACGCACCGGCAGGATGCTAGGGGCAGATAAAATAGTTTTCGGAACGTTGACAAAGTTTGAAAAGGGTTATGTCCTGCGGCTTGAGATGATAGATGTTCTCACCGGGAAAATAGAATTTTCCGATTCGAAAGCTTTTTTGGAATATAATGAGTTTAAAAAAGTTGTTTCTTTAATGGCTTCTGCAATCTCCGAAGAATTGAAATAATTTTTTCTTCCCTTCTCGCCAATTTGCTTTTTCGTCCTTACATCTTCCCAGCTTCATGTTGATTTTTTATTGCTCTCACCTCACTCCTCACCCCTATCCCCTAACCTCTGCCGTATAACCCTGAGCATCTGCCCGTGTATCTTTCCGTTGGATGCCAGGGTCTGTTTCCCCCAGGAGAATATTCCCCCCCACTGCCTGTCTGAAAAATCCGTAACCTTTCCCCCGGCTTCTTCGACCAGGATGCGTCCGGCGCAAACGTCCCAGGGGTTCAAACTGAATTCCCAGTAGCCGTCCGTGCGTCCCGCGGCGGTCCAGGCCATGTCCAGTGCGGCCGAGCCGCTTCTTCGCACGTCATGGCAGATTTTTATGAAATCTGCGTAGAAAGAGCAGTAGAACTCCGCTTTTTTTGCCCTGTCGTAGGCGAAACCGGTCAAAAGCAGCGAAGCGGAGAGAGAATTCTCCGAAGAGACCTTTATTCTCCGTCCGTTCAGAAAAGCGCCTTTTCCTTTGGCTGCGAGAAACAACTCTTTCCTGAAAGGATCGAATATCCCTCCGGCAAAAGGCTTTCCGTCTTTGAGCAGGCCGACCGACACGCAGGCAGTCGGGAAGCCGTGGGCGTAGTTGGTCGTTCCGTCAAGAGGGTCGATTACCCAGATGAAACGTGAGCCCGTAATCTTTTTGCTGTTTTCTTCAGCAAGGTAGTCGTGCCCCGGAAAGACTTTTTTTATTGTGTTCAGCACAGCTGTCTGTGATTCAACGTCAGCCCTGGTCAGAAGGTCGGAGCGACCCTTCAGCGAATAGGATACTTTGCCGAAGTCGCGAAGCATGACCTTCCCTCCGTCAAGAAGGGTTTTTTTTAAAACTTCGATTTCTTTCATAATGAAGATGGTTTATATGATGATATGTTGATAAGTTGATATGGGGAGAAATGAATAGTCGTTATGTATAAACGTATCAACATATAATCATATCATCGCCTCCGGCTTTATTGAAGAAAGCGCCTGGTCAACCTTAACCATAGCCACACAGTCGTCCTCGTTGTAATCCAGAACCTTGCGTATGGCCTCCCCGTCGCCTGATGCCAGCCAGTCCCAGTAGAATACCATCGATTCCATGGCTCCCACGTTCTTCTGCCTCCAGTCAAAGCCCAGGGCCGGGGCCACTGCTTTGAGCGAAAAGCTGGGGGCGGGCAGGTAGAATGAGCCTTTTACTGCGTTCTTAAGGTCGATGCAGGAAGACACAAGTCCCTTCAGGGGAGCTTCAAGCGCAGGGTATTTATCGGACAAGCCCTTAATAATGTAGATTTCGTAGTCGGTCCAGTGATAAAGTCTGGCCTGTGATAAATCTCCAACGTAGTCGATAAAATCCCTGAAAATCTTTTCTTCCTCATCGTGTCCTTTTGACAGCAAAGGTTCGTATCTGCCTTTTTCCAGGTCCCAGATGCCTATAAGGTAAGTATGGGGAGGGGCGCCGTTCAGGCCATCCGAAGTTTCAAAATCAAAGTACAGATGTCTTCGGGCCCGCGCCGGGCTGTAGACCTTTCCGGGCTTCGGCACCGGTTTACCCCGATGGTAGGCCAGGGCCGTATTCCAGACGTCGAAGCCCGCGGCATCATCCAGCAGTTTCTTTATTTTTTCGACGCCCGCTTTATAGACCTCTTCGGTATTACCGAATCCCGCATTCCTGAGTTTTATTCTCTGTTCCAAGCCCGTTCCAGCCAGCATGACAAGGTCTTTCTTTTCCCGGAGAATCCTGTTTGCGTATATTCTCCAGGGGGCGGAGGCTCCATGGGGGGGTCTGCCAGGTTCCGGCTCTATTGAGCCGTCCCTTATCCCCCTCCATCTGGCAAGGGCGGAGTCCAAAGCTGCTTCTACGGGGCAGTGCTCTATTACATGCTCCGAACTGTCGTTGAGGATGACCGTGAATTTTTCAGGAAGCCGGCCCTGGATGCGGCCGAGCATCCTGTTGTAGAGGGCGGCCTGCAGTGAGTGGTGGGGCTTCAATTCGGCGGCTGATTTAAATTCCACCACCCTGTAATAGTATCCGCCGAAAACAGAAGGAGCGCTGTCGTCCCGTATGAGGATGTCCGCCGTGCCGTAGGTTTCGTTCGGCAGATCCCAGAGTCTGGCGTTGCGCAGGGCCGGTTTACCCCCGACCATCGCCTCAACGGCGGCTTTCAGGCCGTCCAATCCTCTGAATCCTTCGAGGTCAGGGGCGCACGGATAGCCGGACTTTATCCAGTCCCTGCGCATTTTCCTGACGGATTCCGACTTGAGCTCGTCGTAACGGGAGTATTCCCTGACCGCCTCTCCGGCAGGAGCATGGTATCTGCACCAGAGCGTGAAGGGGTCCTTCAAAAGCAGATAGAAACGGGA
>JBDRGJ010000201.1:0-17538 GCA_043817835.1 bacterium | reverse complement strand
CTTCAGAACAGCATGAAACTTCTGGCCGGAAAACCGGAATCAAATGCCGCCTGTCTCCTTCCGACGCTGCATGGCGTCCGCACGATTGTGGCATATAAAGGATCGAGCCCCGCAATACGGAAAATAGACGTTGCGTTTCCCATGCTGCATGGCCCGATGGGCGAAGACGGAACCATACAGGGACTTCTCGAACTGGCGGGGATGCCTTACGTCGGATGCGGCGTCATGGCGTCTTCCGTGGGGATGGATAAGGAAATATCCAAACGCCTGGCTGTTATGGCGGGAGTTCCGGTTCTTGAACATGTGGTGATACGGCGCGAACATGCGGACAAGGAGGGAAAATGGCTTAAAGACAGCGTAAAGCTTGGCTTCCCGCTTTTTGTCAAACCGGTTCGCCTGGGTTCCTCGGTGGGGGTAAGCAGGGCTTCAAATGAAAGAGAGCTTAAAATTGCGGTAAAAAATGCCTTCCGATACGATACAAAAGTGATGATAGAAAAAGGGATAAATCGCGCGCGGGAAATAGTCTGTGCAGTTCTTGGGGATGAAACCAGAGTCGAAGCTTCGGTCTGCGGTGAAGTGTGCCCGAAGGGCAGGCATGAATTTTTTGACTATGATGCAAAATACGTCGATCCCGAAGGCTTTGATCTTAATATTCCGGCCGGGATGTCTGATGAGGAGTCAAAGAGAATAAGAGAGGCGGCGGTAAAAGTGTTTAAGGCCCTTGAGGGATACGGGATGGCAAGGGTTGATTTCCTGCTGGGTCCCGGAGGAAAAAAATTTTATTTCTGTGAAATAAATACGATCCCGGGGTTTACCTCTCACAGTCTTTATCCCCGGCTATGGGAATACAGCGGACTGCCCATGAGAGAACTTCTCTCCCGCCTCATATTCCTTGCGCTGGAAAGAAGTAATCACAGGCGCAGGCTTCTCCTGGTTCCGAAACAGAAGGGAAAGTCAGAAGGTAAGAAGGTAAGAAGGTAAGAAAGTGGAGAATGGCTGGAATGCTTCCTGTGGAATCCGATATTCAGTCCGGAGTTGTTACTTGCCTTCTAACTTTCTAACCTTCTCACTTTCTTACTTTTTTCTCGGTATTCCGGGCAGGATGAAATTCCTGTTGCCCGCCGGGGCCGGCTCTTCCTCGTCTTCATACACATATTCATATTCATCGGAGTCATCTTCCTGCGCGGGCGCCGTGGCTTTGGCGGGTTTCTGCCGCACGGTTTTGGCCGGTTCCCGTTTCGGAATAGCGGGAGCTCTGGCCCTGGCCGGAACGTTTTTGCGGCCAGCCGGCTTAACCTGTCGCGGGGCGGTCCGGGCTTTAGCCTTGGAATGTTTTATGGGGGCGAGGAGAGTCTGGGCCGGGGAATTTTCGCCCTTCAGCGTCTTGTTTTGAAAATCCACTTCAAACCGGTAAAGAGTGGGAATCCTGGACGGGTTGGAGGAAGGCATGCCGGCCGTGACCAGATAAATCCCCGGAGATACGGGCCTGACCTGCCATTGTGTCGGAGGGGAGTCCTTCTGCGGCGGGGTCAGGCGCTCTCCGATGGAGGAGGAGCCATCCGAAGATGAATATGACTTTACCCAGGACAGCACTTCTTCGGTCCGGGATTGTTCGTCAGAAGCAGCTTCCGTCTTTTCGGTGTCCGGAGACGGAGGCACAGTTTCAGGCTCCGCGGGGGTGGCAAAAAAAGCGTTCAGAGCGGCAGGCAGTTTGTCCATCCCTGCCAGTGTTTTCAAGGCTGCAAAGCCGATTCCTCCCAAAAGTGCAACAATGATCGCTAATTTCAAAAATGTTTTTTTGGAAAGAGCGGAGCCCCTGCCGTTTTTGTTTTTGGGGGCGGGGGCCTGTTCCGGCGTCTTTGCGGCGGAAGGACCTGCATTCACGGACTTCTGCATCACCGGCTGAACCTGCGGCGGAACAGCCCGCCAGGCTTCTGCCGCCTTTTCCAGTTTTCCCAGCGATGATTCGAAATAGCGGAGTTTTTCCAGAACTTCGTTTTCCATCCTGGCATGTTCCGACTCTCGCGACTCTTCCTTTTCCTTCATGGAAGAAAGGGCTTCCTCTATGCGGTTAAGTTTATCCGGAATAGCATTGAGCGCAGCCGATTGTTCCTGTGAAAGACCTGAAGGGACGGGAATGCCGGCAGCCTTCTGGGCCTGGGAAGCAGCTTCCTGTCCTAAAGGACTGGAGTGTTTCATTTCCTGCATTTTTCTTTGTATCCCGGTCAGGGTCATGGGGTCAAAATTAGAGCCTGCTTCAGAACTCCGGGAGGAGAGTTCTTCCGGAGGGGGAGTCTCTCCGACGGTCTTGAGTCCTGTCCCGGCAGGCTGCTCAGCAGCGGGGATTGCGGCGGCAGGGAGGGGGCCGGATTTCAATTCTTCCGCAGCAGGTTTTGCATCCTGCCCGGTCGCCGGCATGGACGCCCCTGCCGTTTCCGGCTTGGGAATTCCTGTGTCAAAAATGGAAATTTCGGGAAAAGGGGATGGGATTTCTTTGGCCAGTTCCTGGGCCGGATGATAGACTTCCTGTTTAGCCGGCGCAAATTTATGCAACTCAGCCGCGGATGAACCTGGCACGGACTGTTCCTGCGAAGGGGAAGCGGGCTCCGCCTGTTTGAGTGACTGGGAAGGATGCGAACCGAGCAACGAGGCCAGTTCCGGGTAGGAATTGGCCGGCTGCCAGTCTCCGGTTTTTTCCCCCACGGGAGTTTCAAGGCAGATGAGGATGGATGGGGAAAATCCCGACAATTCGGAAAGTTTTTCTTTTTCGTGCGGGCCAAGTATCTGATTGTCTATGTATACCCAGTATCTCATTTCAACCTCCGGAGCATTATAAGGAAAATGGGCATGTTTATACGATGATATGCTGATACGGAACGGCACTTATAAACTTATCACCGTATCACCTTATTATCTGCTGTTCTTATCAAGTGAGTGTAATATGTAAATGTTACAAAATCAATAACGGCCCTGCCGTACTTTCAGGCTCTGCCGCTTTGAAAGTGCGGCCCTGCCGTGCTTTCCCGCCTGCCGAACGATTCATCCGACGCTGTCGGAGCGAATGGCGGGCAGGCAGCCTCGGCTGCTGTCATGGCTCATGACAGCGCGTCAAAACGGAACCGGAGTGTGCACCGAGCTCTCCGTATGCGGGGGTTGAGTCGATATTGCTATAATTGCTTTATGCGAAACTTAAGGATATGGCCAATGAGTCCCTTCCGCATCGGGGTGGTCTTTGCGGCAACCGCATTGATTGTCGTTTTTGTTATTGCGGTTTTCCTTGCCAGGAGGGTCCGTATGAACACCGGTTTTACATCCGGCCTGCCCTGCGCTTCCTCCGTTACCGGGAGGACTGTCTCCGGGTCGGATAAAGGCATGAAGGAGGCTCGCAAAAGGGTTGCAAAGGCGGGACGGTCTGCTGATGAAATTTTTTCCCGGACAGCCTCGGGCAGGCCTGTCATGGCCGGAGTCTCCGGAGAAGTGGTTTCCGGAAAAAATCTTATGGTGGTAAAGGAGAAGGATTTTGAAGCGGTGGAAGAACCCCCGAAAGACATGTTTGAGACCCTTCAGGATATGGGCGGGGGAGGAAAAAAGAAAAAGCCCGTTCTCCATATGACCGACAAAGAATTGACAGCAACCAGAATAGCGCTGGTTTCATCGAGGGAGGATGAAGGCAGGACGAAACGCAGGTCCGGCCCGGTTCCCAGACCCGGGGAAAACATTCCGGTCTCCGCATATCAGGCTGTTTTTCCCACGGCTCCGGTTACCCACAAGCTTTTCAGAGATCCGGCGGTCTGGAGCGCATTCACCGCAGCCCACAGAGGAAAGTATCCCTCCGTTGATTTTAAAAAACAATCGGTCGTTATCCTTGTTTCCCTTTCGGATTTTCCCAGCGGCATTTTTAAGATAGTGGAGGTGGTCAAGGAGAAAAAAAGAACCCGTATCCGTTACAGGGTCGATCCCTTTGCCATATCTGCCGACAATCCGCAAGCCGCTCCGTATCTTTATTCAGCCGCAACAGTGGACAGGGAAGCCCCTCCCATAGTTCTGGAACAAGTACCGTAGACTTTAAACATAAAATGTGAGAGGTAGGAGGTCAGAAGCAAGAAGTCAGAAATCAGAGGTCAGAAGTCAGAAATAAGAAGTCAGAATAAAACCCGAAAATTACAGCCTAAAAATTATAAAAGCCCGTAATCATGTATTATTTTGCCGTTCTCCTGACTTCTGAATTCTGACTTCTTGCTTCTTACCTCTTGCTTCTTGCCTCTGACTTCTGGCTTCTTGCTGTTTTCTGACAAGGCGGGCTGCGAAAAGCATTGCTTCTATCATGGAGGATGGGTCGGCTTTGTTTTTGCCCGCTATGTCAAACGCAGTGCCGTGAGCGGGGGAAGTCCTGATAAAGCCCAGTCCGTGGGTCCAGTGGACAACGGGGTTTTTTGCGATGAGTTTAACGGGCACAAGCACCTGATCGTGGTAAATTCCCACTACGCCGTCCCATCTTCCTTTCAGGTGGCCGGACCAGACTGCGTCCGGAGAAAGGGGTCCTTCGATTTTCAGTCCGCCCTTCCTGAGCCGCGAGACGGCCGGGGTAAGGACCCGGATTTCTTCTTTTCCCAGAATCCCGCCTTCGCCGGCATGCGGGTTCAGGGAACAGAGTGCCAGCCGGGGCCTGTCTATGCCGAGAAGGCGCAGCGCCGAGCAGAAGGTGCGGCAGACAGCAGCTGTTTTTCCTTTTGTGAGGGCCGAAGGCAGGTTTTTTACCGGCAGATGTTCGGTGACCAGGGCGGCTCTTATATTTCCGGAAACGAAAAGCATTGCGGCGTTCCGCCTGCCGGACATGGCTTTGAGAAGCCCGGTATGTCCCGTGAAACCTGCACCGGCCAGAGTCCAGGATTCCTTGCATACGGGGGCTGTCACCACTGCGTCCACGCGTTTTTCCAGTGCCAGCCGGAGGGCCAGTCTGACCGCCCGCAAGGAAGCCATACCGGCCGCCCGGTCCGGGCCGCGGGGCCCGGAAAATCGAGGTTTTTCTTCACAATAGACGGGCAAAAAAGCCATCCCCGCACCCTGCCGGAGGAGGTGCGGGGACGATTTAAAAAGGCTGGTTTCCTCTCCTATTACGACGGTTCTGCAGGCTTTCCTGACTTTTTCATCACGCAGGGCTTTTAAGGTTATTTCCGGACCTATCCCCAGGGGGTCTCCGGTTGTGACTGCGATTATGGGTATCATAAGCAACACAAGCAACTCAAGAAAAGCAAGCAGTGCAAGTCAATTGTCCCGCCGGATAATGGGTATTTGTCTTTTCTTGCTTTTTTGCCTGGGTTTCCTGCGGTGCTTGTCTTGCTTACTTTTTCTGCGTTGCTTCTTTTGATTTTTGAGGAAGATTTGTCTGTATGGACGCCTTGGAGCGCAATTCTTCGATATATTTGACCAGTTCTTTTCGCATCTGAACGCTGGCAAGATACTGAGCCAGGTCATCCTTTATGTCTTCAAAACCCAGTTTCTGGGCGGCCTTTTTTTCTTCGATCCGTATGATGTGGTAGCCGAATTTGGTTTCCACGGGTTCGCTGACATCGCCGACCCCCATAGAAAAGGCCTTCTTTTCAAATTCCGGAACCATCCAGCCTCTGACTATGTAACCGATGTCGCCGCCCCTGGCCGCGCTTTCGGTATCGTCGGAATATTTTCTTGCCAGTTCCGCCAAGTCCGCACCGGCGTCAATCTGTTTTTTGAGGTCCTGTGCCCGCTTTAAAATTTTGCTTTTTTCCACTATGGAGGTCTTTTCATCCGTCTTCAGCAGCAGGTGCCTGACCCTGACGCGTTCCGAGACCATATCCTTGAAGCGCTGTCCCATGGACAGCATTTCGCGAGCGTCCTCCTCGTTCAGTCCATTTACCGGGGATGTGTCCTCTTTCACAATGAGGTTTATCTTCTCAAAGTAGGCTCTGACTTCTTTCTCCTCGGGGATTTTAACCCGTGGGCGCACGCTTTCATCTATGACGCGGCGGACCATGAGCTGCTTGCGTATCCTGTCCCTGAACTGCTCGAGATTTATGGACTCCTTCTTCAGTTCGTTCTGGAAAGCGGCGTCTGCTTCATCTTCGGTTAAGGGCTTTTCGCTTTCGTCGGATTGGAACCGCTTCTTTATTTCGGCAATGCCGTTTTCCAGTTCCCTGTCGCGCACTTTTATCTTCAATTTTTCCGCCTGCTGAAGGAGAAGGGAATCATCTATCATCTGGTCCAGGACCTTCTTTTCGATCTGGGCCGAAGCGTCTTTCTGCTGGAAGAATTCGGGCATGCCTTTCTTGTATTGCTCAATCACCGAATCCCTGTTTTTCAGATATTCGGAGAGAAGTATGGGCTGGCCGTTGACCGTGGCCACGGTTTTATCCACCACCTTGGCGGAAACCGCCGCAGCCGGGACCGCCAAAGCCGCGCAAAGAAGGATGTCTGAAAACTTTCTAACGGTACTGGTCATCTAGAACCTCCACTTTATGTCTGGACTGCAGATTCTGCAGGTATCCATCCAGCTTTTTTTTCTCCAGGAGCCTGCGGTAGCGCTCCATGTTTTCGTTCAAACGGACCGTTCTTTCACCGCTTTTCCTGAGCACATGGTATCCGAATTTGCTTTTTACCACTCCCTGCACCTCGCCTGTGCGCATCTTGAAAGCCGCTTCCTCAAGCTCCGGCAGGAATTCCCCGTAAAGGAACGGGGGGACTTTGCCTCCGCCGGATGCGGTGTCCGCGTCCAGAGAGTTGGCTTTGGCGACGGCGGCGAAGCCGGCCCCGGCTTTTATTTTCCTCATGAGTTTTTCTGCATCCGCGGCATTGGCCACAAGAATGTGCTCGATGGAAATTTCATGGGGATGTTTGGCATAGTACTCTTTTATCTCTTCTTCGCCCACTTTCATCGCTCCCTCCTTGCGCAGTTCGTCTATCCACATCTTGGTCAGGAGGTAGTCTTTGAAATCCCGCAGGCGGCTGTCCATTTCTTCCTTCATTCTGCCTGTTTCGGCCTTGTATTCGCTGGAGGCCGCCACCGGGCTCTCTTTTGCGGCGGCTAAGATGAGTTTTTCGCGGATAAGTATGTCGAGGAACTGTTTCTTTCCGTTGGGCGTGACAAGGTAATTCTGGTATTCAGGCGCCACATCGGCCAGTTTTTTCTGGAAATCGGCCTGGGTTATGCGCAGGTCTCCCACTTTGGCCACTGTCGGCGACGACGGGGAATTGCAGGAAGAAAACAGGAGCGGGCAGAGAAAAGACATAAAAGCAGCCGTGCGGCATATTTTCATGGATGGAAGTCTAGCATTTTTTACGTTTTTGATGCCAACAGCGGCGCTATGAAGCTCTCGATGACCGGCAGGACGGGCCCGGAAATTTTAAAAATCCTGACTCCGTCTCCCTGTTTTGAGGGAATGAAGACCAGTTTCTCTCCGAAGCTTTTCTGCCAGTGCGACAGCGCCCGGGGAGGCATCTGTATCTGCGGCCTGAAGAAAATTTCCAGGCATTCATCGGTCTGATTGACAAGCCGTACTCCCAGCGAAGAGAGCTTTTTGCGCAGTTTTATGAGGACAGATATGTTCCTGACCGGTTCGGGCGCCGGACCGCACAGGTCCTCCAGTTCCTTCACCGTTTTTTCCAGTTCCCCGGGTCCGGAGTTCAGGAGCTTTTTGTAGCAGTTGAGCCGTTCCATGTCGTCCGAGAGGTAGCTGTCAGGTATGAATGCGGGCAGACGTATGTCAAGTTCCGCGGAGGACTCGTCCCCGGCATGCACAGCCGGTTTTCCCTTAAGCCTGCCTATCTCTCCGGCAAGCAGTTCGCAGTAGAGCCCGACGCCGACCTCGTTGATAAAACCGTGCTGCCTGACACCCAGGAGTTCTCCGGCTCCGCGTATTTCCATGTCCCGCATCGCCAGGCGGAAGCCGGAGCCCAGTTCGGCGAGTTCTTTGATGGCCGATAGCCTTTTGGCCGCACCATCCCTGAGTGTCGATGATTTTTCATATTCGTGTTCAACAAAACCGGACTTGTCCATTTTCTTATCTTCACGCTCTTTGAGCTGCTGCGGGTAAAAGAGACAGCAGAAAGCTTTCTGTTTTTCCCGGCCTATTCTGCCTCTGAGCTGGTAAAGCTGGGCCAGGCCGAATTCATGGGCATTTTCCACTATAAGCGTGTTGACCGACGGAATGTCAAGGCCGGATTCTATTATAGTGGATGCCAGCAGCACGTCATGTTTTTTCTGAAAGAAGTCCCACATGGTTTCTTCCAGTTTTTTCGGGGTCATCCGGCCATGCGCCATGCAGAAGCGCACCTCCGGCATGAGCCCTTTGAGATAAGCCAGGCGGGCCGGCAGGGAGCTTACCCTGTTGTGCACGTAGTAGACCTGCCCGCCCCTGGCCAGCTCCGCGCTTATGGCGGCCACCGCGGCGTCTATGTCCCAGGGCAACACCTCCGTGGAAATAGGCTGGCGGCCGGTCGGCGGACTCTCTATTACGGAAATATCCCTCAGACTTGAAAGTGCCTGATAAAGGGTCCTTGGTATGGGTGTGGCTGAAAGCATCAGTATGTGAAGTCCCCGGGACAGTTCCTTCAGTTTTTCCTTGTCCTTGACCCCAAAGCGGTGTTCTTCATCCACGACAATGAGTCCGAGATCCTTGAAACTGACATCCTTTTGCAGAAGCCGGTGTGTTCCGATTACTATATCCGTCAATCCCAGACGTATGTCTTTCAGGACTTTTTTTTGTTCCGCCCCGGTCTGGAACCTGGAAAGAACAGCTATGTTGACCGGAAAGCCGGCGAATCTGTCCTTGAAAGTGCGGCAGTGCTGATCGGCCAGTATGGTGGTGGGGACCAGAACCGCTGCCTGCTTTCCTCCGACAGCACATTTAAAGGCGGCCCTCATGGCCACCTCCGTCTTGCCGAAGCCCACATCGCCGACGACCACGCGGTTCATGGGCTTAGTGGAAGACATGTCGCTCATGATGCTGTTTATGGCGCTGAGCTGGTCGGCAGTCTCCTCGTAGGGGAAGGATCCGGCAAATTCTTTTTCCAGGTGTGTTTCCGGCCCTAAGCCGCGGATTTTTATAAGGGCCCGCTCGGCTTCCAGCCGCAGTATTTCTTTTGCCACGTCTTCCACACCCTTGCGCACCCTGGTTTTTATCTCCTGCCATCGGCGGGTGTCCATGCTGGAGAGGCGAGGGGCCTTTCCTTCGCCGCCTATATACTTTTGGACCTTTTTGAATTCGTAAAGCGGGACAAAGAGCCTGTCCCCGCCCCTGTATTCCATAAGGAGGCAGTCGGTGGTTTCTTCCTGTCCGGCATGTTCCACTTTCCGGATGCCCATGTATCTGCCTATGCCGTAGTCTTCATGCACCACAAAGTCTCCGGTCTTCAGGTCGTTCCACCGGAAACGCCTGGAACCGGGGTCGCGATACTTCCAGGAAGGCGGCGGGCGGTAGACCCGGCCCAGTATCTCGGATGATGTTATGACTGCCAGTCCGGAACCGGGGTGCTGGCGGGGATGTCCCGCCTCAGGCGGGCCGCCGTACCCGGAGCTCTGCGCAGGGTGCTGGAATCCTTCTGAGAGCCTGCCGACCCGGAATTCCGCGAAATCAGGGACTTTTGTCGCAGAAAAGAGTTCTGTCAGCCGTTCCAGTTCGCCCCGGTTGAGGCAGAAAATCATGGTCTTGAAACCCTTGTCCCGCAAACGGATTATTTCTTTTTCAACCAGCGCGGTGTCGGCCCGGAAAAGCGGTGCCTGAGACGCTCCGAAATCCAGCGAATCATTCCCGGGAGGGGCCAGAACGTTTATAAAAGAAGTTCCGGCTGGCAGGCAGTCATCGATTTGCCCATCGGGCCCGAAATCGCCGTCCGCCAGCGCCCTACGCAGAGCTTCGGGCACAGGCGGTTCCCCAAAGGCCCTCTCTAGCGCCGGAGGCAGAGAGGACCGCGGAGCAGGGGCCCCATCCGCCAGCCCCTTACGCAGGGCTTCAGGGACGGCGGTCCCCCCATAGGCCCTCTCTAGCGCCGGAGGCAGAGAGGACCGCGGAGCAGGGGCCCCATCCGCCAGGCAAAGGATATTATCCGGAAGGCAGTTTTTCAGATATTGTCCGGCTGCCGCTATCTTTGCCGGTATGACCGTTATGTCACGGGTGTGTTCACAGGTATGCTGCGTCGCGACTTCAAAAAAACGCGCACTTTCCAGGATATTGTCGGAAAAAAAGAGGCGAACGGGGCGCATCGGCTCAAGGCAAAAGATGTCGATAACCGAACCTCGGATTGCGTACTCTCCCGGCGATTCCGTGAAATCCGTCCTTTCATAGCCCGCTTTCTCCAGTTTGTCCAGCAGGTCCTGCCTCTTGTATCCCGAGCCGGTCCTGAGTCTGAATCTGAGATTAGAGTAATCTTCCGGCGAGGATATTTTCTGCCGGAGCGCGGCATAAGTTGCAAAAATGGCAAACGGCTGTCCGGTGTCTGAGGGGTTAAAAAGATGTTCCAGGGCTATGGATCGCGTTGTTGCATCTTCGCCGAAAATAAGCACCTGCGGTCTGAAATTATCCCTGACCAGAGGGGCCAGGGCTTCCAGCGCGTTCTTGCAATCGGAGAGTTCTTCTTCCTGTCTGGTCACGAAAAGCAGGTTGCTGGCGGGGATATCCCGCCTCAGGCGGGCCGCCGTCGGCTCCGCCGCACTTGCAGCCTCGGCTCTTGCCGTCCTCCCACGCTCTGCGGCTTTGGGCAGGACTGGCGTTTTGCAAGTGTCCCGGCACCCATTGGGAGACATAGGCTCTGTTTCGGGTGCGGTCAGAGACCGAGCTCTGCGCAGGGTGCCGCGGCTTTCCGCCATTTTTAAAAGGGCGAAATAGATTTTTGCTCCCAGAGTGGGAAGACCGCAGATATAACGGGGAAGAGAGGGCATCAGAATACAGAATTCAGAAGCCAACCCCGGTGCTACGCCGCAGGGCGGTCTGATACGGGGCGGCCAGAGGCCGAAGTCAGAATACAGAATAACGGCAAAAAATGCTTTTTAGTCATTGCTGTCCAAATTAGGTCTTTGTAGTTGCCGAGCTTGCTCGGCAAAATATAGGCAAAGCAAGCTTTGCGACTACAATATCTCAAATAAATTTATCCTCACAGAGCGGTTGTCCCTTTGGATACGTATGCTTTTTAGTATATTCTATGTTAATTGGGGGCAAATGATATAATCAAAACAGGATTTGTTCATTCACATCATGAAACCCTGAACTCTGATGATGTAAAAAAGGACAAGACCGCAAAGGTCCAGACCGCAAAAACTCTCTGGATACCGGCGGTCAACAACCACGGCGGTTTCGGCAGATGGGCATTTCTTGAAATAAACGACCCGTGGGGTGCGGAAAAATCCAGCAGAAATTTTCCGGCTAATCCGGAGGCAGAATGAATCCCAATCTCTTTCCCCAATATAATTTGCCAGTTGCTCTTATTGAAGATATAAAGCGCCAGAATCCGTGGTGGACAGGCAACGCGATGAAACCTGTGCCAAAGTTCAAGCGCTGGCCGTTTAATAAAATTTTGTCGCGGTTGCGTGAGCCGATAGCCCCAATTATAGTGATAAGAGGACCGCGGCAAATAGGAAAGACGACGCTACAGGAGCAGGTTATACGGGAATTTCTTGATGACGGCATGGAATCCAGCCGGATCATGAGAGTGCAATTTGACGAAATACCTTCGTTGGGTCTTGTCCGAAATGAAGATGAGCCGATACTGCGTATTGCGGATTGGTATGAAAAAAACGTTCTGGACAAAACTCTCAATGACAGCGCTCAGCAAGGCAAGCCGGCTTTCCTGTTTTTTGACGAAGTGCAGAACTTGACTTCATGGGATGTCCAGCTTAAATCGCTGGTTGACAGTTCCGCGGCGCGCGCTCTTGTTACAGGCAGTTCCGCATTGCGTATTGAAAAAGGCAGAGACAGCCTTGCCGGGCGCATACAGACGATAGAGGTTGGCCCTTTGCGGCTGGCTGAAATATGCGCCTTGCGCGGCTTTGGGTCGCTAAACCCCGCACAGGAAGATAACGGCGCCGGCAACTGGATAAAAGCGGATTTTTGGCGCCAAGTGCGGCAAACCGGGCAACAGCAGTCTGAAATCCGCGATATGGCTTTTTCCGCTTTTTCTGAGAGGGGAGCTTATCCGTTCTGTCATGTTTCCGCCGATGTGGGATGGCAGGAAATTGCGGACCATTTAAATGAAACCGTAGTCAAAAGAGTGATAGAGCATGACTTGCGCATCGGCGAGCGCGGCAGAAAACGCGATAAACAATTATTAAACGAAGTGTTCCGCATGGCTTGCCGCTGGATTGGACAGGCTCCGAATCCCGCGACTTTGGCAAAAGAAGCTAATTCACAGCTTGGCAGCGGCATAGGTTCGCAGAGAATAAAACATTATGTTAATTTTCTGGATTCCTCGCTTCTTATCAGGGCTATAAAGCCGCTGGAAATGCGGATTAAAAAACGGAAAGGGTATGATAAATTCTGTCTCTGCGACCATGCCATAAGAGCCGCCTGGCTGCAGGAGGTTATACCCCTTGACCCGGCAAAACTTGATTCCGTCCCGCATTTGCACGATTTGGCCGGCCGTGTCGCGGAAAGCACGGCCGGATATTTCTTTGCTTCCCTGCCGGGAATGGACCTGGCTCATTTGCCGGAGCGCGGCGGCGAGCCCGAAGTGAATTTTGTGCTTACAATAGGAGAGAACAGGATTCCTGTTGAAATTAAGTACAGGGGCCAGATAGATGCAATTAAAGATACCCTGGGCTTGCGTGTTTTTCTTGAGAAAGCGGCAAATAATGCGCCATTCGGCATTCTTGTGACAAGAGATGACGACACATCTTTGCTTGACCCCCGCATAATCTGCATTCCATTGAAAACTTTGTTGATAGTGAGGTAATATGCGGCTGGTTTAAGGTGTTTTATGTCCAGTAATCAGACACATGCAGTTATTTCCGGCGATATCCCGAAAATCGTTTTTGAAAAAGCGGATTGCGAAATTTTGAAAAATCTGAAAAAGGGGACATTTGATTCGCTGAAATTTTATCGGTTGAATCTTGCCGCCAGGCGCCTGCTTCTGGTGCAGAGTTTTCAGGATATTATTTCGCTTCCGGCGCTGCGCAATATTGAATCTTATGCTTATCAAACGGAAACCGCCATCCGTGTGCTGCGCAGGTATCAGGGCCGCGCTCTTTTATGCGATGAAGTGGGGCTTGGAAAAACAATTGAAGCGGGTATTGTCTTAAAAGAATATGTCATGCGCGGCCTTGTAAAGAAGGCGCTCATACTTACGCCTCCGGGCCTTGTAAGGCAGTGGAAAGAGGAGATGTCATCCAAATTCGGCCTTGATTTTATCACCCATGAGGATGAACCCTTTCGCGAAGCCGGAGAAAAGGCATGGGCGACATTTCCTTTTATTATCGCTTCCATAAATTATGCCAAACGCCAGCCGCACTCTGAGAATATTCACCGCATTCATTATGATCTCGTGCTTGTGGATGAGGCGCATCATCTGCGAAACAGAACATCTGTGGCATGGCAGTTTGTAAACGCCCTGGACAAAAAATATATTCTGCTTTTAACGGCTACTCCGGTGCAGAATGATCTGGAGGAACTTTTCAATCTTATCACAATACTTAAACCGGGACAGCTTGATACTTTGCGTAATTTTAAGAAAGAATTTGTGGAAAAAGGCGATCCCCGCAAACCAAAGAATACGGAAAAACTTCAGGCGCTTTTGTCCGATTGCATGGTGAGAAATACCAGGTCTCAGATTGACAGGAGCCTCCCGCCCAGGCGGGCGCACACGGTAAAATTGAAATTTTCCGCGCCGGAAGAAGCTCTCTATAACCAGGTCGCGGAATTTTTGCGTTCGCTTTATCCCGCATCATTTCAGCAGAAACCGTCACAGACAGGCGGGGAATTTGCCGATGCGGCGGAGCCGGAAGGCGGGATTTCCGAAGTTCCGTCTGCGGATATGCTGCTGCCCCAGGCAACCGCGCCTGCCGTGAAAACCATGGGAAAGAAAGTTCAGGGCGTTAATAAAATTGTTATTCAAACCCTGCAGCGGGAATTGGGAAGCTCGCCTGCCGCGTTTGCTGAAACGGCAAAAAATATCCTGAACAATCCGAAACTTGCCCCGGAAATCCGCACGTTCTTTAATGATGTGCGCCAAAAAGCCGTTAATATCGGCAATACCGCGAAGGGAACCGCTCTCCTGTCGCTATTGCGGTCACTTGAAGGGGAAAAGGCGGTTGTGTTCACGCATTACCGCAAAACCCTGGAAACTCTCCATAATGTTCTTGCGGCGAACGGCATTCCCTGCGGCGTATATCATGGCGGTCTTTCTACCGCTGAGAAGGATGCCGCAGTGCGGGATTTTCAGGACAATCTTCCCGTGCTGCTTTCCACGGAAGCAGGCGGCGAGGGCCGGAATCTTCAGTTCTGCCGCACGCTCATCAACTACGATCTTCCGTATAATCCCATGAGAATAGAGCAGCGGGTGGGGCGAATCCACCGCATCGGGCAGAAAAGGCCTGTTTCTATTTATAACTTTGCGGCAGAGGGCACATTGGAGGATTATCTCCTTAAAATTCTTGACGAAAAGATCAACATGTTTGAGCTGGTTATAGGCGAGATGGACATGGTGTTGGGACAGATTGAAGAAGAAGGGGATTTTGAAGATCTTTTGATGGATATTTGGATGAGGTCGAAATCCGAGCAGGAATTAATTTTCGATATGGACGCGCTGGGAGAAAGGCTTCTTCAGGCCAAAAAGGATTATCTGGAAACCAAAGAGCTGGATGGTAAAATTTTCGCGCAGGATTTTGAGGCAGTATGATCGAAACGCAAAACGCCGTTGAGCCTGTTCATGAATGGGCAATGAATTTCCTTTTAGAATCCGGCGCTTTAGTGAATACCGATTTCTCCAGCCGGCGGGTTGAAATATTGATCCCGGAACCTCTGGCAGAACGTTTGGGAACGGATTTTGTGAATATCCCGCTTGAACAATCCGCTGATCGGACTTCAGACCCTTTAACGCCCGGCTCGCAATTGCTGAATTGTCTGATTGAACAATCTCTAACAAAAGGCCGGACCGCTCAGCGGCATCTGTGGGCGGCCATAAAAAAGACTCTGACATTAGAAGATATAACGCGTAAAATCGCTTTTCATGGCGCTCGTCCCAGGGACATCGCCGCGAGGTTTGTTTATGTTCCGCATGTTCTATTTCATTTTTTGGTCTCCTATATATCGGACGACAAACAGGAGGAGATTGTTCCGGCTTTTATCCATCCTTTTTTGAATCGCGTCTTGCCGTTTGCCCCCTATGAATCGGCCATGCCCGGCCATGGCAATGAACTGAATCTTGAAGAACTGCCCCTGCCATCTGTGGATGTCATTTATGAAGCCGCAAAAGCTGATATGCCGTTTTTAATAGAGAAGAGAATGACGGTTTACCATGAACGGGAGCAAAAGCGGTTTAATCGGGAAGCGCAAAGAGTGAAAAGTTATTTTTTGTCTATCAGGAAAGATTTAGCGCGGCGTCTTAGCCGCGAAGGGCTTGCCGCTGAAAAGAAAACGGCATTGTCGGCTAAAATCCAGATTCTTCATGTGGAAGAAAAGAGAAAACTCGCGGATTTGGAAAAAAAGCATTGTCTTCTTGTGCAGGCCGGCCTTGTGAATGCTGCGCTAATTTACGTGCCTCAAATTCTTGCTGAAGTTTCCATAGAAAGGAGAGGATTGGAGGAAGCCGGCACATTGACTGTTTTTTGGGATCCGATTTTAAAGGAGACTCTTATCCCTGCCTGTCCTGTTTGCCGTCAGGAGATGGTCAGAGTGTCTGTTTGTCCGTATTGCCGGCGCGCGGTCTGTCCGGAGGATGCGGGAAAGTGCCGGTAAAAGTGTTCAATAGCCGGCATCATATTTGGAAGAATAAACAGTTCCGCGTTCCGTATAAACTTATCACCATATCAGCGTATCACCGGTTTTCTTATGAACAAATGTATTGAAATAGACCTGTCCGCAATACGGCACAATCTCGGGCTGATAAAAAAGTCGCTCAACCGCGAAGTGAAGCTGATGGCTGTGGTGAAGGCCGATGCTTACGGTCACGGCGCGGTTGAAATATCGCGCGTGGCCCTGAGGGAAGGGGCAGCCATGCTGGGCGTGCTTGGATTGGACGAGGCTCTGGAACTGAGGAAAGCCGGCATAAAGGCTCCGATAGCCATGCTGGGCGCCGCCCTGCCAGGCGAAGCCGGGGAAATCGTCCGCAATTCCATCATCCCCACCGTCGATTCCCTTGCTTTTCTCTCCGCTCTCAACAAAGCCGTTTCTTCTCTTTCTTCATATAATGAATTTCGTTCGGCTCTAAACTCTAAACTCTCCGCTCTACACTATTCTTATTATCTCGATCTTAACTACGGTCTGGCCCGCTGGGGAATAGAGCCGAGCGGGCTGAAGTCCTTTCTGAAAAAATCAGAAAAATTCAAAAAGACGGGACTGGCAGGGGTCTCCACCCATCTGGACTATGTCCCCGGAAAGAATGCGGTGGAGGTGGAGGAAAAACTTCCGCTTTTCCAGCGTTCGGCCGAAACTGTCAGGCAGTATTATCCCGGTGCGATACGGCATGCCGCCAACAGCTCGATTCTCAGGGACTTCCCCCACTGGCAGCTGGACATGGTCAGAATCGGCAACCTCATGTACGGCATACATCCTTCGGCAACTCACGGCGTGAAACCGAAGGACGAACTTACCGGATTCAAAAATCCGTGGAAGTTTCTCGCCAGGATAACTTCTGTCAGGCCGGTTAAAGCCGGTGAATCAGTGGGCTATGCCAGCGAATACATAGCGCCGAGAAATATGAAAGTGGCCTGCGTCCCGGCGGGCTATGCCGACGGCGTTACGCTGAGTCCGGCCGAAAGGTTCATACGGCTCAGGGGAGCATTCAGATTCTGGGGAATGATGAAGGGGCATAAACCCCCTACGCAGAGCTTCAGGGACGGTGGCCCGCCGGAGGCGGGACATCTCCACCAGACACCCTTTGTCGGACGCTGCGGCATAGCACACACGCTGCTGGATGTGACTGATGTCCCCGGAGTGAAAGTGGGGGATGTTGTCCACCTTCCGATACGCCGCACAGCGGCCAGCTTCAGGATTCCCAGGATTTACAAGGGTTAGACATGGCGAGTGGGAAGGGGGCTTTTGCAGGAGCCCCTGTCTGCGGCTGTGCAAGTTAAAAATTAACGATTACGGAATCTTCGGAAGAATTGTGCGTAAAACTCAGATCAATCATATAAATGCCATCCTCGTGATTCGCCGACCAGCCGCTTTTCAGAGGTTTTCCGTTTAATGAAAGTGAGACGGGTTTAAGCGGCGAAATTATTCTTGTGGCATTGGGGTGCGACGGGAAAGCCCGTAATTTCAGAACAAGCCTGCCTTTGTTCTTGTCAAAAACCGCGCTGACAAGCGCGGAATCGGTATCAGACACATAAGGCGATTCCGGAACTCCCAGCAGCATATCCGC
>JBDRGJ010000200.1:0-3059 GCA_043817835.1 bacterium | reverse complement strand
GGTACGGATTGTCTGTCACGCTCAGCAGGTACATCGCAGCCTTTATATTGTCGGCCACGGTTTTACCTATTACTGAAACGCCGGGATAAAAACCTCCTCCTCCCCACCTGGTGGGAGTCAGTTCTATTGTGAAGGAGAATATCCCCTTTGTGCCGTATGTCCAATCCGTGGTATCACCGGAGGTTATGTAAAGGCCGCTCGACTGCTTGGGGGTGTATCCGGTCAGTTTTGCCATCTCGCCTGCCAGTATTTTGTATGTTTCAAGGTCCTTTTTGTCGGAGACCGGATCGTAGGTCCTTCCCCATGGATACAGGATAAGTTCGCTGTAGCTGTGATAGGTTATCAGGGTCTTGATATTGTCTCTGGCTTCCACGAATTCCCTGACGGCCTGGGTCTCGGGTTCGGAGAAGGCATTCGGGCCGCGGTAGGTGTCGTCGCCTGGATAAGATGAGGCTCCCTGTCCTCCCCAGCCGTAGCCGTAGTTCCGGTTGAGATCCACTCCGATGGTTTTGTCGTAATTCAGCCGCATGTTCTTGCGCTGCCATCTGTATTGGCCGGTTGCGATGTCATATTCGGCACCGTCGGGATTTATCATCGGCGCTATGAAGATATCCAGGGTCTCCAGAAGCTTTTTCACTTCAGGCTTCGTTTTGTTTTCGCAGAGGTAAACGGCGAAAAGCAGAGGGACTTCTACGGAAAGGTGTTCCCTGGCATGATGGTTCCCCGTAAAAAACGCTCCGGGTCTTGTATCGGGCTCTTCCCCTTTTAGCGACGGGTTGAGCCGAAGCGCCCATATGTCCCGGTTTTCGACGCTTTTCCCCATGGAGAAGAGGGAGACCAGTTCCGGATTTTTCTTTTCCAGGTCCTTAAGGACTTTCAGCATCTCCCCGTAATTATGATACGCCGCGTCCTGCGGCGGAAAATCCCGGTCAGCAAGGGAACGGGCATATTCGGCCAGAGATGCGTTGTACGGGATTTCAAAGCCCAGTCCTGTTATGAGTTCTAAGGCATGCGGTGTTGCTATGCCCGAAACCGTATTTTTGTCTATCTCTTCTATCGACATGCCTGCCGTGGCAAGCGCCGTGCGCTCTTCCCGGTTGGAAGCTTTAACCGTTATCCAGCGTCTGGGATCGTTGTCAAGGTCGTTGAGAGGGTCAAGGTCCGCCTGCTCAGGGACATTAAGGGCCAGGATGCCAGCAGGACCGGCCGCAGCCTTAAGCTGCGACATGGCGGGCGCAGCAGCTCCGGCTGTATTGTCCGCATTTTTAGAAGTGTTTCCGGCGACAGATGGAAAAAACAGGGCCAAGGGAAGCAGCAGGAACGCAAGTTTTCGCATTATTTTCTCCTTATTGCTTTAATATATTGAAGCGCCGGTCGAATGTGAGCGTTTTCAGATATCCGAAAAAATCAGGGTCATGTTCTTTGAGCTTTTCAGGTGAATAAATATAGACCTGGAGTCCCGTGGCGAAGTATTCCGATATGTTTCCCATAAATTGGGGATAAATGCTCCACGTTTTTCCGTTTTCGGAGCTTTTCAGATAGGCTTCAAATATCCTGCGGAGGTCTTTGTCTTTGTCTGAAAGCCTGACCGACTTCTTGCGGAAAAAGCCTTCGTCCTTCACTAAGACATCACCCACCGCATGCGCAAATTCATGGGCTATGCTTTGTTCCGAAAGCCTTTCTCTGGGGAATCGCAATTCCTTCTTGTGAGGATCATATGCATGGAACAGAATTTTAGCGTTGGAGTCAAAGTTGTCCAGAGTCGTTTCAATAAGTTTGACAGCAAGTTTTGCGCATACACGTCCGTTTGAGCCTCTTAATACAAGGACATCGTCTTTTCCTGTCTTGGCCAGAGCCACATCCTTATGAAAGTTCCTTATCTGGTCCAGGACTTCGATGTTTTTGCATTTTTCATACATTGTTATTTCAGCAAATGGCGACAGATATTCGGCAATAATCAGGCGGAAAGGAAGAATCCGGATGCCGGTCTTCATCCGGCGGATGTCCCGCAGCAAATCCATGCCTATCCAGCCGGTGCCTTTCACGATCAGGGATATTTCTTCGGAAGTAGGCTGCAGGGAATCTTTTGACAGCATGGAAAGAACAACGGCTGTCCGTTCACTGAGGTCAGTTTCTTCCGAGGCGTTTTGGACTTTTTGGGGAATGGCGGAAGTCGCGTCAGGATGAATATTCTGCTGCTCTGTGTTCACTGCATCGAAGCTTGGGACCGGAACGACCGGGAGATTTAACGCTTCTTCCCCTGCCGCGCTTTTTAAATCCTCAAGCGCCGAGGAATCGCCTGGCGCATCGCGCAGGTCGGCCGGCATGCGTAGTTCGGAAAGCCTGTTGTGCTGGAGGATAAGGGCAGTCCCCAGCAAAACCGCCGGAAGCATTAAAGCAATGACCTGTTTTTTCATGGCACAACCCTTCCGTCCCTTCAAAAGCAAGGCGGTTTTAAAATTTCCCGGCCGTTAATGATAAAAACATCCCTATTGTAAAATTAAGAGCAAAAAACACCATCATTGCTGCAGGTCAAATATATCATAAAAATAATCAGGCTTTTTGCTTGTGCTTGAATTTTATTAAATCCAAACCTCTATAAATCAAATTCGTTATTATTCCGCCGATGCCTCCCTCCGCAAACTCCGCGGCATGGTCGCCGATGAGTCCCTGCGCCGGTGCCACCTTTCCCGAATAGAGCAGGTCCTTGGTGTTCTCGTAATGGAAGAGCTCGGTGGAATTTCCTGCCTTGTCGTGGAGGATAATCCAGGCATGTGATGTCTCCATGTTCTGGCCCAGCTTTGGGAATCCAAGCACTATTTCGCAGGAACCGAATCCGTCCTTCTTAAGCATGTTCTGCAATATCGCCGCTTTGCCCGTACAGTCTGCGAACCGGCCCATGATACCGTTGTATGTCCTGATAAGTGCGGCTTCTTCCGATGAAATGTAATAGACCTGAGCGCCGTACAGCTCCGGATGTGCGACCCAGGTGATTTCGTTTTCTACGACATTGGCCCATTCATCAGGTGTTTTGGGGTTGTATTTAGCCTTCATCCTCA
>JBDRGJ010000199.1:0-5270 GCA_043817835.1 bacterium | reverse complement strand
ATCTTTTTCATATATATTTCTCCTTAATAATCGCTATCCCTGTTTTTCTTGAGTTTCGGGTGAATTATCGGTTGTGACCGCGAAACCTGAGTGAAGCAAACAACTGAGTCCGCCGGAAGGCGGACTCAGCGTCGGCATGTCTAAGAGTTTACTGGTTCGAAGTCAGCGCGCCAGTGCGGCAACCACGGCAAGGACGCCAATGCCCGCTGCCACTATTGCTCCGGCGAAAGGTAACGCCCCGGAAAACAGTAACATCGCGGCTACCAAGCCGGTACCCATCAACATATCGTTCGCTTTGTCATGGCGGATACCCAACGGTCCCCGTTTAACGGGCTTCTTGTCCTTGAGTAAACCGAACAGCGGTCCGTCCTGCTCGCTGGCGGACGCCTTCTTAAGTGCCGGAACCTGAATCTCCGCGCGCCCGCTCTTGAGGGCCGCAGCAGCCGTGACATCTGTCAGCGCAGAGCGGCTGACACCGTCGCCGGAGGCCTTCACCGCGGAGGAGTCTCCGCGTGCCTTGAGTCCGCCCATCTCTCCGAACGTGACACCGGATTCCTGCTTAGCTTCCTCTAAAGAGGTCCCTGCGGCGCAGACTGCGTTCGTCGAAATCACCGTCATCCCGACCAGCGCTGCCAGCGAGAACATCTGAATCGCTATTTTTTTCATTTTATTATTCTCCTTTATAACTTGATGAATGTACTTCTTATTTGAACTTAAATTTTAACTGTAATCCGTTCAACGCGCATGAGGCGCAAGGCCTGATCAGTCAAAATTTTTAGACCTACGCTGATATGGGACTTATGGGAGTGGGTGGTTTTACACAGATTCGGGAAGTCCCAAACCTGCGGAGTTCGGATGTCTGGGACTAAGATATGAAGTTATTATGCGTCGTCCCCATTCTTACCGCAAAGGCCTTGAGAATGGGACGTCCCGAACTCAACTGCTTTTACGGTTCGTTTGGGACGAATCCCGGTGGCAACTGGGGAATTAGGGTTAACCCCTCGCTCGTAATCCCTTCCTCCCGAAAATTGCCAAATGCAATTTTCGGGATAATCATTCCACTGTCACGCTTTTGGCAAGGTTCCTGGGCTGGTCCACGTCGCACCCGCGGTTGACCGCCATGTGGTAGGCGAACATCTGAAGAGGAATAACATTTATCAGCGGCGAGAAAAATTCTTCCACCCTGGGCAACTCTATCACCGCCCCGGCCTTTTCCCCCAGACTTTTTTCCCCGGCGCTGATTATGGCTATGATGCTGGCGCCGCGGGCCCTGGCCTCCTCCATATTGCTGAACATCTTTTCCTTAACACCGGATTCGGTGGCTATGGCCACCACCGGCATGTCTTTTTCTATTATGGCTATGGGGCCGTGCTTCATTTCCCCCTCCGGCGTAGCCTTCGGCATGGACATAGGAAATCTCTTTGATTTTGAGGGCTCCTTCCAGGGCTATCGGATAATTGACGTTGCGGCCCAGGAAAAGGAAGTGTTCCCTGTCGGAATACCTGGCCGCGACTTCGGCCACTTTTTTATCCAGCGCAATGGTCTCCTCCACGAGCCGCGGCAGATGCAGAAGCTCATCGACATATCTCCTGCCCTCCGCTGCGCTCATCTTTCCCCGCGAAAGGGAAAGGTGCAGGGCGAATACATATACGGCGGCCAGCTGCCCGGTGAAGGCTTTTGTGGAAGCGACGCCTATTTCCGGACCGCAATGGGTGTGCAGGGTGCAGTCGCATTCGCGCGTCAGGCTGGAGCCCATGGAATTGCAGATTGCCACTGCTTTCGCTCCGTGCCTTCTGGCTTCCTTAACGGCGGCAAGGGTGTCGGCAGTCTCCCCTGACTGGCTTATCCCGATTATCAGGGTGTCCTTATCCACCGGGGTTTCCCTGTAGCGGAATTCGGAGGCGATATCCACCTGAGTGGGAACACCCGCGAAGTGTTCAAAAACATATTTGGCGACCATGCCGGCGTGATATGCCGTGCCGCAGGCTATTATCTGTATTCCCTTGAAAGCTTTCAGTTCCGCCTCGCTCATGCCCGTTTCCCGCTGGAAAACCCCGTCGTTGAAAGGGAGAAGCCTCCCGCGGATGGTGTCTTCCACGGACTGGGCCTGCTCGTTTATCTCCTTGAGCATGAAATGCCTGTGGCCGCCCTTCTCGGCAAGCGTGCGGTCCCATTGCACCTGAACCGGTGTTTTCTCGATTTTTTTGCCGTCAAGATCGAAGAGCCGGAAGGAACCGGGCTTGAGTATGGCTATCTCCCCGTCTTCCATGAATATGACCTTGCGGGAATGGGAAAGGAAGGCCGAGACATCAGAGGAAAGGAAGTTCTCCCCATTCCCCAGCCCCAGTGTCATCGGGCTTTTCATGCGGGCACCGATCATGGTATCCGGACACTCTGCCCAGAGAACCCCCACGGCGTAGGAGCCGCGGACTTCGCGCAGTGCCTGACGCACGGCTTCGAAAAAAACGGGTTCAAGAAAATCCTTCCTGCCGGGCGAAGCCGTTTTCCGGAGGGCGCTTATCTTTTCCTCTATAAGGTGGGCCAGGGTTTCGGTGTCAGTCTCAGATCCGAATTTATGTCCGGCCGTCTCAAGCTTTTCTTTAAGCGCCGGATAATTTTCCACTATTCCGTTGTGGACCACCACTATCCTGCCCGAGCAATCCGTATGCGGGTGGGCGTTTTCCTCGGAGGGCCGGCCGTGGGTGGCCCAGCGCGTGTGCCCGACCCCGGTGCTGCCTGAAACGGGCTGTCTGCCCACAAGCTTTTCGAGCAGCTCTATCTTGCCCTGCGAACGGCGCAGCTGTATGCCGCCGTCTTTTATGACGGCCAGACCTGCGGAATCATAGCCCCTGTATTCAAGGCGCTTGAGTCCCTCGATTATTATAGGCAGGCAATCCCTGCCGCCGGTGTAACCTATTATTCCGCACATATTAAAACAGGGGTTAGCGTATAGCACTTAGCGTTTAGTATTCAGCAATAACCTTAAAATATCTTTGGCCGTATTTACTATCCGCTATTCGCTAGCCGCTAAACGCTACTGTATCAGGCGCTTCATCTCCGAGACTGCGTTCTTGAGGCCCGTGAAAAGAGCCCGGGATATTATGAAATATCCTATATTCAGACACTCCATGCCGTCTATGGCTGCGACAGCAGGGGCATTGTAGAAGTTCAGGCCGTGGCCCGCATGCAGCCGCATGCCAAGTTCCTTAACGAGAAAACCGGCCAGTTTCACCTTTTCCAGTTCGTCCGCCTGACGCTTCTGACCCCAGCTTTCCGCGAATCTGGTGGTGCACAGTTCCACCGTATCGGCTCCCAGCTTATGTGCTGTCCTTATGCTGTAGGCGTCGGCGTCCACGAAAAGGCTCACGCCTATGCCGGATTTATTCAGCCTGCTTATGGTTTTTTTCAGCCGGGCATTACCGCCCGTCAGTTTCAGCCCTCCCCTTGTGGTCACCTCGTCAGCCGACTCTGGAACTATGCAGACCGAATCAGGCCTGACCTTCAGCGCTATTTTCTCCATCTCCGGCACGCAGGCCATCTCGAGGTGGATATGTCCCTTCACCTCTTTGCGCATTCTCTCAAGGTCACTGTCCTGAATGTGACGCCGGTCCTGGCGCAGGTGCATGACTATAATGTCGGCCCCGGCGCCAAGACAGACGCGGGCCGCGTCAACGGGATCCGGATTGGTTTCTCTTCGGGCCTGTCTCAGAGTTGCTATGTGGTCTATGTTAACGCCGAGTTTTACGCTCATGGAACGTCCTCCTTTTAAATGCCCTCTTTTTGTAGCAGTTTATTATCTCACCGGCCACGGAATCAATCAACTGCCGTGACGGGCCCTCGACGAGAACCCTCAACAGGGGCTCGGTGCCGGAATACCTCACGAAAATCCTTCCCTTCCCGCCCAGTCGCCTTTCAAGGACGCCGAGTTTCGCTTTGAAGCCCGGTATTTCCTCCAGCGGGGGTTTTGATGAAACTTTCAGGGATTCCAGCACCTGCGGATATCTGACCCATCTTTTCCTGAACCAGCTCAAAGGCCTGCCGGCCCTTTTCATGAGACAAATGATCTGAATTGCAGTCAGTATGCCGTCTCCGGTAGGGGCGAATTCCCTGAAAATTATATGGCCTGAGGCTTCCCCCCCCAGACTGAGGTCATCTTCTTCAATGGCCCTGGTGACGTTCCTGTCTCCGACGGGAACCTGCAGCACGCTGACTCCCATTGATTTCAGATGCTGGAAAAAGCCGTAATTGGACATGACGGTCACCGCTATCATGTCTTTCCTGAGCAGCCCTGCCGCGGAAAGTTCGGTCGCGGCCATGGCCATCAGGTCGTCTCCGTCCAGTTTCACTCCTTTCTCGTCCGCCAGCACGGCCCGGTCCGCGTCGCCGTCCAGGCTTATGCCGCAGTCGGCTCCCCACCGCTTCGTTTCCATGAGCATGGCGCCGGTCTCCAGCGCACCGAAACCGGTATTTATGTTGCGCCCGTCCGGTGATGCTCCTATGACCCTGATCTGAGCGCCCAACTCCCGAAAAACGCGGGGGGCCGTTTTCCATCCGGCTCCGTTGGCACAGTCCAGCACTATCTTCAGGCCGGAAAAATCTATATCGGCCGGGACAGTGCTTTTTAAAAATTCGATGTATAGGGTTTCGGCCTGCCTATGACGTACCCTCTGCATATCGCTCAGGATATCCCGCCCCCGTACGCCGGAGGCAAACCCCGGCTTCCGGTCAGGGAGTTTTAGCGCAGCGAGGTTCATCCCGAGTTTCAGAATCTCAGCCTCAATCCTTGCCTCAGTCTTCTCGTCCAGCTTAAAGCCGTCGCAGGAAAAAAACTTTATGCCGTTGAACTCCGGAGGATTGTGGCTTGCGGATATCACTACCCCGAAATCGGCATTATGCCTGGGAACGAGGTAAGAAACGGCGGGAGTGGGGATAACGCCCAGGTCGGCCACACTGCATCCGGCCAGACGGAATCCTTCCGCCAGGACACGTCCTATTGCAATTCCTGAGTTCCTGGAGTCGCGTCCCATCAGCACCAGCGGCAGCTCCCCACAGGAAGCTCGATGAGTTTTTATTCCGGTCTGCCTGCAGTGCCTGACAGCCCCAAGTATTACTGAGGCTGAGACAAAACCGACTTTTTTCAGGAAACCGGGCTGAAAGGGATGCTCCCCCGGGATTCCTCTTATTCCGTCAGTGCCGAAAAGCTTGCTCATAAAATATCATAACTGCTCAGGTTGTTCAGACTGTAAGCTGGTATGCTTGCAGGCTGGTAA
>JBDRGJ010000198.1:0-14559 GCA_043817835.1 bacterium | reverse complement strand
GCGGGTGCCGTCTGTCTGGCAGGGACCCGCCAAAGTCTTAGTGGCGGGAAACCCTGAACTCTAAACTCTAAACTCTGATATTCATCAGAGTCCGGCTTCGGCCGGATTGAAGGCGTGAGGCAGTATCCTTGAAACTTTCGTGAAGGTGGTGTTCTGCTTTTTCCGGATGGGATCCCAGTGGACGGCTATCAATTCAGCGTCTTTCTGGGCGAATTCCAGTATGACCTGCCTGCAGGCGCCGCACGGCTTGGCGGAGCGGGCGACCACGCAGATGCTGCGGATTCTTTTCTCGCCGTGGCTTACGGCCTTGAAAATAGCGGCTCTCTCGGCGCATATGGACAGCCCCAGAGAAGCGTTTTCCACGTTGCAGCCGGAATAAATCCGTCCCGATTCAGCCAGCACTGCCGCTCCCACGGGATATCTTGAATATGGGCAGTAGGCCGCCTTTTGGGCCTGCTTCGCCGTATGGATGAGTTTCTGCCGGACGGTGGAAGGCCAGGTTCGTCTTGCCCTTGATCTTTTTGCGGGATTCCTGGCGCGTTTTGTGTTTTTTCTTTTCATCTGACCTTTCTCCAAATGGAGAGCATTAGTCACCCAGCAGAAGCCGGAGTCTTTTGCGGGTTTTTGCCGGCATAGCCTTGACCGGCGTGAAAACCGCGTATTTTATCATATCTGCGCATGTGCAGGAACGCGGAAGTTCCGCCAGCCTCGGTACGGCGTCGGCTATCAATCGGAGGGCGTTTTTGATGTTGGCGGCGAGAGTTGCCATGACCTTCTCGCTGGAGACCTCCTCGCCTTCCTTCCAGACGTCATAGTCCGTGACCAGGGCCATGGGGGAATAGCATAAACCGGCTTCCCTGGCCAGTTTCGCTTCTGGAGCTGCAGTCATGCCTATTATGGAGTAGCCCATATTCCTGTGGAAAGCGGATTCCGCTTTTGTCGAGAAAGCCGGGCCTTCCATGCATATGTAGACTCCGCCGATGCGGGAAGGGATGCCAAGGGCTTCGGCCCTTTCGTGCAGGATGCGCGAAAGGGCGTTGCAGAAAGGATGGGCCATGGAGACATGGGCCACGGCTCCGCTCCCGAAGAAGGTGTATTCACGGCGTTTGGTCTCATCGACCAGCTGGTCGGGGAAAACGAAATGGCCCGGGGGCAGATTTTCCATAAGAGAGCCCACCGCGCTTACTGCTATCACGGTTTCCACGCCAAGCGACTTCAGGGCGTACATATTGGCTTTCTGGGGGATTTCGCAGGGGAGAAGTGCATGGCCCTTTCCATGCCTGGGCAGAAAGGCGCAGGTGATTCCCGCTATCCTGCCGATGCGTATCGGCGCTGAGGGGCTGCCGAAAGGGGTCATCACCCGGATGTCCCCGGCTTTTTCAAGCTCGTCCATCTGACAAAGGCCGCTGCCGCCTATGATGGCTATCTTCACCTTTCCGTATTTTCGTGTCATCTTAAATGCAATTCTCCCGGCCGCACGAACGCATTCCGGCCCGCTATCATTATACATACAGCATAGAAAAAAAAACCGTGCGTGGGAATGCCTTCCGGCACGGACTCATCGGATATCCTTCAGCGGATTCCACCGAAGATGGAGCCATTGACATTAGTCCGTGGGGCTGCACTTTTCGTAGCCGGGGTAGACAGGGAACCTGGAGCAGAAGTCTTTGACCTTGCCGGATATGGACCTGAGATGGTTTTCGTCGTCCTTGCGGGACAGGGCGTCCTCCATAAAGCCGGCTATTACGGCCATTTCGTCTTCCTTCATACCCCTGGTCGTGACCGCGGGAGTGCCGAGCCTTATGCCGCTGGTGACCATAGGCTTCTGTGGGTCATAAGGTATGGTATTTTTGTTAACGGTAATCCCTGCCTTATCCAGGGTCGTCTCCGCCTCCTTGCCAGTGAGGTTCTTGGAGCGCAGATCTACCGAAAAGAGGTGGCAGTCCGTGCCGCCGGATACTATCCTGAAGCCACTGTCCTGGAGCTCTTTCGCCAGCCTGCGGGCGTTTTTCAGAACCTGTTTCTGGTAATCCTTGAACTCCGGCCTGAGTGCCTCTCCGAAACAGACGGCTTTTGCCGCGATGGCGTGCATAAGGGGCCCGCCCTGATTGCCGGGAAAGTTGGTCTTGTCCACTGCGGGGGCATGAACGGTTTTGGAGAGAATGAGACCGCCCCGGGGACCACGCAGGGTCTTATGGGTGGTGGATGTCACGCAATCGGCGTGAGGCACCGGAGAGGGGTAAATCCCGGCCGCTATCAGCCCTGCATAATGCGCCACATCGCAGACAAGACAGGCCCCCACCGTATCGGCCATCTTTTTGAAGCGCGCCCAGTCGAAGATTCGGGAGTAATTGGATGCCCCTGCCATTATCAGGCGCGGCCTGTGCCGGAGGACCAGTTTTTCAGCCTCTTCGTAATCCAGCGTTTCGGTCTCGCGGCTTACGTTCATCGTGATCACGTTGAAATATTTGCCAGAGAAGTTAAGGGGGTGGCCGTGGGAAAGATGGCCTCCGTGCGACAGATTGAGCCCCATCACGGTGTCGCCGGGCTTTATCAGAGCCAGATAAGCGGTGATGTTGGCCTGGGTGCCTGAATGCGGCTGGACGTTGGCGTGTTCGCAGGAGAAAAGCTTTTTTGCCCTCTCTATGGCCAGGTTTTCCGCGATATCTACATATTCGCAGCCGCCGTAGTAGCGCCTGCCGGGATAGCCCTCGGCGTACTTATTGGTCAGCACAGAGCCAAGAGCCTCCAGAACGGCCGGGGAAGCGTAATTTTCCGAGGCGATGAGCTCCAGTTTGTCTTGCTGGCGCAGAACCTCCCCGCGCACGGCTTCATAGACGGCCGGGTCATGCTTTTTGATCTGTCCGTACATGTTTTTTTCTCCTGTGCCGCGTGCATCCTTTGGCAGGCGGGCAAGTGCGGCAGAGCCGCAGTCAGCGGCCTGTTTTCCGTTTTTTTCAATAATAGCCAGCAGGGCTTCCTTTATGGATTTCATGGCGGCTGCATAGGCCTCCTGGGACAGGCCCACGGGATCTTCCACATCCTTCCGGTCGAGCCCGGCATATTGCCTGAGCAGATGCACATTGTCTTTTACCGCCGGGAATTTTTTCACTGTTTCGTCGGCGTGATTCCTGGTCATGACCAGTATCAGGTCGGCCCAGGAAACCAGTTCCGCCGTAATCAGCGCGGAGAGGTGTGCAAAAACAGTCACGCCTTCCCGGGCCAGTTCGGTTTTTGTCGCCGGGGGTATGCGCAGGGCGGGCGAGCCGGCCAGGCCGCAGGAACGCACCTCGATTTCCAGGCTCCTGTCTTCGGCCATCTTCGCCAGAAGATAGTGGGCCATTACGCTGCGGCAGGTATTGCCGGTGCATATCATCAATATTTTCATAAATAACCGTTCAGGTCATCAGGTTCACAGTTCAAAAGGTTCAGGAATTGAAGGGTTCAAGGGTTAAGAGGTTCAAAGGTTCAGAGGTTGGAAAACCATGAACGCTGAACCTTGAACCGGGAACCTTGAACGGTGAACCTGCGTTGTAACCAATCTTCATGCTTTTTTCAACTGTTGAACCATTGAACCGTGACCCCGAGTAGTTACCGGGAATCCCTAAACCGGAGTTTTGCCAGAGCTGAAATTATCTTTTTCCCCGGCACGGCTCCTTCCCTGAGCACCACGGGCTTTTCCCGGGTCATATCGGCCACTGTTGACTCCGTTCCGGGAAGGTTTCCGCCCAGAAATATATAATCGGCTTTTCCTTCGAAAACGGCCAGGACGTCGGCCGCCCGTTTGAGAGCCGGCCTGCCGGAGATGTTTGCACTGGTCGAAGCAAGGGGGACTTTCAGCATTTTTATCCAGGTTATGAGCGGCTTATAATCGGGTCTCCTGGCGCCTATGCCGGACAGTCCCTTGAGCCGGCCGGGAGCTGCTTTTCCATTTTTCAGAATCAGGGTAAGAGCTCCGGGCCAGAACCTGAGGGCAAGGGTTGCCGTCTTTTTGTCCCATACAGCCAATTTTTTAAGAGACGCAACAGAATCTATCAAAATGGGAAGGGGTTTTGAAGGAGGCCTGCCTTTAAGCGAGTATATCTTTCTTATGCCTTTTTTGGAGAAGGCGCCGGTTCCAATGCCGTAAACCGTATCGGTAGGAAAAACAGCTACGGCTCCCCTGCGCACGGCCAGGGCTGCATTCATTAATTGATGCCGGGAAGCCTTTTCAATATCAAGAATAACGGTTCTCATGCTTTTATGACCTTGCAGTGAGTCTATAGGCTTTGAGCACGGTGACTTTCCTGACGGCTTGTTTCCTGTACCGAAGTTTTTTTGGCTTTGGGAGGGACGAAGACAACGGTTATCTCGCCTTTGATTCCGTCGCGTGAGGAAAGCACGGCCAGAACCTGGCCGACGGAGCCTTTGAGCCATTCTTCGTGCAACTTGGTCATCTCACGGGCTACAGTCACCGGGGTATCCGCCCCGAAAAGCTCGGCCATGGTCCTGAGCAGGGACACTATGCGGAAAGGGGATTCGTATAGTATCACGGTTTTCCCCGGCAGGGCCGCGGTTTCCAGCGCCCTGACGATTTTCTGGCCGGAACGCGGAAGGAATCCCAGGAAAACGAATGAGTCCGCAGGCAAACCGGATCCGGCGGCGGCGGCTACCGCGGCGCACGGGCCGGGCAGGGACAGCACTTTCAGGCCGGCAGAGCGGGCCGCGCTCACCAGCTTCCATCCGGGGTCCGATATGCAGGGAGTGCCGCCGTCGGAGACAAGCGCCACTTTCTTTCCGGCACGGAGAAATTCGAGCGCGCGTTCAAGAGAACGGGTATTGTGTTCGTTGTAGCGCTCAAGCCTGGCTTTAAAGCCGAAATGGGAGGACAGTCTTGCGGTCCTGCGGGTATCCTCGCACAGTATGATATCCGCATTGTTAAGGGCCTCGATTGAACCCGCGGTTATGTCAAGTAGATTGCCGAGTGGGGTGGGGACTATAGTAAGCACTTGTATGGGAAATTAGAAAGATTGCCGGGATCTCAGGATTAAAAAGAGTTGATTTTTTAAATTTCCTTAAGATAGCCTTGTGATTTTTACTTAGTTGAACAAGTCTCTGTTTTCCATTCCTGCTGTTCCACCAGGAGGAATGCCTCGACCACTTTGGGGTCAAATTGAGTGCCGGAGCCTTTCTTCAGCTCTTCGAGCGACTTTTCCCTGCTCATGGCTTTGCGATAGGGACGATCCGATGTCATGGCGTCCCAGGCGTCTATGGTAGCCACTACCCTGGCTCCCAGAGGAATCTCCTCCCCTTTTAGTCCTTCCGGATACCCCCTGCCGTTGTACCATTCCTGGTGATAGAGCACCATCTGTGCCACCGGTCCCAGAAAATGCACGGGGGCGAGTATCTGATAGCCTATGGTGGGGTGCTTTTTCATCTCGTCGTATTCTTCGTTCGATAGGCGTCCCGGCTTCATAAGGATAGATTCGTCTATGCCTATTTTTCCTATGTCATGCAGGAGAGCCGCATATTCGACGTAGCGGGCCATCTGCTCCGGAAGCTTGAGTTCCTCGGCTATCCTGCGGGCTTTCCTGCGGGCGCGCCCGGCGTGATCATGAGTGTATGAATCCTTTGCGTCTATTACGCGCGCCAGTGTCTGGACCATCTCCAGATAAAAATCCTGCAGGCTTTCGTAGAGTTTGAGATTCTCGAGGGTTATGGCGGCCTCCCCCGCGAGTATGGACAGAAACTTGAGATTGTAGTCGGAGAAGGCTTCGCTGTTGCCGGAGGAGTGCAGGTTCAGGACTCCGAGAGGCTTGTTTTTGATGCTGAGGGGGATGGATATGAAGGGTTCCTGCTGATCCGGGGCCGCTATGTAGCCTGCATAGCGCGATTCTTTTTCGGGCGCTGGGATGAATATGGTTTCTCCTGTTTCGAAGGCCTTGCCGGCTACGCCCTCTCCGGGTTTCAGGCGGGTGTGCTCTATCACTTCCCTGGAGATTCCCTTGGAGGCGACTATGCGCAGTTCCCGCGTGCTTTCGTCGTAAATCATGACCGAGCCGCGCCTGGAGTTCATCAGTTCGCAGGCGCTGTCGAGCACTGCGCCGCAGAAATTCTCCCGGTCCGTAGTGCCGGCGCTGGTCACTCCCATTTCATGTATAGTCAGCAGGCTTGTGAGCAGCCCGTCGAGCTTGTTCCAGGTGGCTTCAAGAATGGGAGCCCGGTTTTCCATGTTTTTATCCTGGGCAGTTTTGAGACTGGCCGTGTAAAGCCGGCTGAGAGCCGCAGAGAGGGCTGTTGCGAGCAGTATGCAGACGATGATGAGAATCCAGATGGGGTCCATGGTTTAAGGAGACTCCTCTTAAGTTAAGATAGCAAATAAGAATGGCACAGACAAAAATCAGGATTATCTGCTGATTCTGATGCTGTAAACCGTGTCTTTGACGCGGTCTGCCGCTATGTAGTCGGTGACCGGGGAGGCGGAAGTCCCGGCTTCCGGAATTCCTTCCGGGACCGAATGACCGCGCGCCGGCATTATCAATGAACAGTAGCTCCAGAACGCGGGGTTGCCGTTTAGAAGGTTTCTGGGTATGGACACTTTCACCACCGGATTGACCTGACCCGTTTCAGTGGCGCAGTAGGGCTTGAACTCCCCGATTGCCGTAGGCCCGCGCGGGGTGGCTTTAAAGAGCACGGCTTTCCAGCCGCTCACGACCAGGGCATATTCCCAGGCGTTTTCCGCCGCCGGTCTCAGGCCCCGGTTCTGCAGAAAAGCAGAGCTGCCGGAGCGCGGCCTGCGGTTCATGTCAACATACAGGTCGAAAATCACGCGGTTGAAGCCTCCGGGCATTTTTTTCGAAGGTTCGAGGCGACCCGGCTCCAGGGAAACATCGATGTTTTTTTCATCCCAGTCCAGACGGACCGATTTCAGCTTGAAGACCGCCGTGGAATCGGGATCCTGTGCGGGAGCGATATCCTCCGGCACGGAAGGCTGCCTGGAAGAATTGCGCAGGATAAGGAAAGAATCACCGGCCTCGACGGTGACGGCGTCGGTGGAGATTTCGGCGCCGGTCTGGTCAAAAGATTCATCCGAAAGCGGAAGCAGGAGGGAAGATGGAATCGGCTGGCCGGTCTGCCTGTAGATATCCGCCAGACCGTTCTGCAGCTCATTTTCCGCGTCCTCCGCTGCTTCCCGGTCGTCTCCGGCCAGACGCAGGAGCTTTTCCCCGGCCTCAATGGAACGGAACTCCTCTGCGACCAGTCCGGCCAGACGCGGGTTCGCCAGACCCGAGTTCTGAAAGAAATTCCATGCCTTCAGGGTTTTGCTGATTTTAAAAAGAGCGGCGAGCTGGGATTTTTTCCCGGCCCAGAGCATGTAATCTCCGGCCCAGGGCATGGCCGCCGGCTCGGCCGGGCTTCCGGCCGAAGGGGTGGATTCCGGGATTTCAATGGCCGCGGAAACCGTGAGCCAGCCGTTTTCCGCCGCAGTCGAGTTCAATACGGAAAGCAGGCCCTCGCGCTGCGTCACAGCGGTCTCCCCGCCCGGGGTTTCGTCGAAAACCAGGAAGCAGACAGCGGCCGTGGAAGGACAAAGTTCTTCGATTGAAGAGGACGGGGCCCATGCGGAAAAATGCACAAGAGCCGCGGAACCGGCATTCTCGACGACGCAGCAGGGCTGTGTGGAGGCGCTGGGGCCGGATGCCACCCAGTTTATTCCCAATGCCTTTGCCACCCGCATAAAATCAGGCACCACCCCTCCCCCGGCAGGAACCCAGCCGGAAGGGGCTTTCCCGAAAACCGACACGTGCCTTTCCATGCCTGCTGAAACGCGCAGGGCCATTTCATCGGGACGGTCGGGCCAGGGAAGAAAGCCCCGGCGGTTTTTCCACTGCACCGAAGGATGATTCGGATAGAAAAGAAGAGGAAGGACGGGATCGCCCTGTATGCGCATGGAGGTTTGCAGCTTACCGGCCTCCTCAAGCTGTTTGAGCTTTATCAGACCGCTTTTGGAGGCGCTGGATACCGCCAGCGTCATGCACAGACCGGGCTTGTCCGAAACGGTTGCAAGGACAGTCTCCCAGTCGGAACTTTCAGCCGGGACCCACAGGACCGCTTTTTTCCGGGCCGGTTCTCCGCAGAAAGAAACGGAGGAGATGAAAATAAGACAGGTTAAAAACAGGGAAATCGCTTTCATTTGACCGTTATTACCGAGGTCTGCTGCTGACCGCGGTAGCCTGTGCGGGGATTGCGGGGATCGATCATGTACGCGCCGTCGATGACATAGACATAATTGTAGCAGCCGTGGGGCAGCGGTACAAGCGTCTCCCAGCTTCCGTCTTTGAGCCGGGTCATCGGCAGCGAGTCGGGAGTCCATTTGTTGAAATCGGCGGCTATCTTTATGCTTTTGGCTGCCGGGGCCATGAGACGGAATTTGACGAAACGCACTTCGGGGGGAGGTTTGCCGGGTTCATTCCGGTCGGCGGGCCGTTCCCTCTGCGGGGGGACGCCGGACGTTTCGGCAGGGCGGATCACCCCGACATTCCAGGCGCCGAGAAAACCCAGATATCTGGAGGCGGCATTGTACAGTATGACCGATGGAACGGCAGCCACCGTCAGGCCGGCTGCGGCTACCGCCCAGAAAATCCATTTTTTTTCTATAGTCATTGCGGTGTTACAGCAACGGCCTTATTCTGAAACCTGCTCCGAGGATTTCGGCCAGTTTTTTGACGGCGGCTGTGTCCATTCCGGGGATTTCAACCGCAGTCACCACGGTTTCAGGAAGATTCCCGGCGCAGGAGGCTATGAAGGCCAGGACTCCTTCGTGGCCCCTGTCCCTGTACTCTGCGCAGGGCTGCATCAGCTTCTCCCATTGCGCGGGAGCCGCTGTGTTGAGGCTTATGTGGACCGAATCAAAGTTTTCCTTCAGCTCCGGGACTATGTCCCTGTTCCATATTAGGCTTCCGAGTCCCGAGGTGTTGAGGCGTATCTTCAAATCCGCCGGGACCCCTTCCGCCTGATTTTTCCGGATGGCCCGGCAGATATCGATCAGAACGGGAAGGCGCAGCACCGGTTCGCCGTAACCGCAGAAAACCAGTTCGCTGAAGGGCTTCTCCCGCCATTCCTTTTCAATGAGGGCCTTAATCTCTTCAGCGTCCGGCTCGGCTCCCTTCAGATCGAGGTCGTCTCCCCTGAAATTCATTCCCTGCCTGTGCTTTATGCAGAATACGCAGGAAACGGGGCAGCGGTTGGTAGGGTTGACATAGAGGCCGTTGTGGAACCGGTACACGATTTTTGGCGGATTCACAGCCGGCATACATATTTATTTTAGCATTTTGGCGAAAAATGGGTTCACGCAACGATATTGACAGCAGCCGATGCCGGGTGTTACAGTATTCACCCAAATTCTTCAGATACCCGCCCCTGCCCGACTGATGGCAGGCGGGTGGCGGCTGTCAGGCGGGGAATTCGGGAGGTATGAAGTATTAAGTATGAGGTCTGAAAAAACCATTCTTGTTTTGAAATATTTTTTTATTCATACTTCTGACTTCATACTTCAGACCTCTCGAAAATTGCAGCGCACTTTTCTGTACAATAGAATTGTCAGCAGAAAACATCTTCAACTGCAATTTTAGGGTTAACTGCCCATGAAAATCTTTGTCGCGCCAAATTCTTTTAAAGGCTCCCTCACGGCTGTTCAGGCAGCCGGAGCGATGTTTAAAGGGATAAAAAAAGCCCTGCCCTGCGCCGAAGTCCGGCTTTTGCCTGTTTCAGACGGAGGCGACGGATTCATGGAAGTCCTGCTAAGGCGCCTGGGCGGGAAGGTTTTAAGAGCAAGGGTCAGGGACCCCCTCGGAAGGCCCCGTCGGGCGCATTACGCCATGCTTGCGGACGGAAAAACCGCTGTCCTGGAAATGGCCGCGGCATCGGGCATGGCTTTGCTCAAAAAGCACGAGCTGGATCCTCTTAATGCCACTTCATGCGGAACCGGGCAGCTTATTATGGCGGCCGCGGAATACGGTGCCAAAACGGCGTTGGTTGGTCTCGGCGGAAGCGCGACAAACGACGCAGGCGCAGGCGCAGCCCGGGCAGCGGGCGCAAGGTT
The DNA here is from genome assembly GCA_043817835.1 of bacterium. Lineage (GTDB taxonomy): Bacteria > Elusimicrobiota > Elusimicrobia > Elusimicrobiales > CAZFMJ01 > JBDRGJ01. The sequence goes on along the minus strand of JBDRGJ010000198.1, from coordinate 4,478 downwards.
CCTGGACAGGAACGGAAAGGAGCTGCCGCGCGGGACGAAAGCTCTTTTGAGGCTTTCGAGAATCGACATGTCCGGCCTGCGGCCGGAGATAAAAGGCGTCAGTGTTATCGGTGTCACGGACGTGATCAATCCGCTTCTCGGCAGCCGCGGTTCGGCAAGGGTTTACGGCCCGCAGAAAGGCGCATCCCCCGAAGAAGTCGCAGTAATGGAGGCGGCGCTTGCGCGGTATGCCTGCGTCATAAGAAAACAGCTGGGCAGAAATATCGGAGATATGCCGGGAGGGGCGGCCGCGGGAGGATTGGGAGCCGGGCTCAATGTTTTTTTCGGCGCCCGGCTTGTCGACGGGGCTGATTTTGTTTTGAACATGCTTGAAGCCGAAAAGGAGATGAGACCGGCTGATTTGATTCTGACGGGAGAAGGGTGTTTTGATTCCCAGAGTTTCTTCGGCAAGGCCCCTGTGGCGGTGTCGCGCCTTGCCGGAAGACTGTGCAAGCCTGCGGTTGTGGTTTGCGGGCAGAAGAAGGATATAAAAGAAAAACTTTTGAAAAAAAACGGAATATCGCATGTCATAACTCTGGCGGAAGCAGGAGCCGGACCGGCGGATTCAATGGCCAGGGCCGCTTACTGGGTTGAAAAAACGGCGGAGATGGCGATTAGGCGGTTCAGTGAGCAGGGGAGTAAGTGATGAAGGGAGGAGGAGATGGAGGTGAGGAAGGTATAAAAAGGGGATGTCGAAAAGCCGAATGTTGAGAATGATGAAAATTCAGAAAGCTTGGAAAGGCTGAACAAAATGACTCTGTTTAAAGGCTCCTTGTTTTTTATTGAAACGCCTGTTAAACTATATATCTAAAGAGAGTCATTTTCCTTAATATTAAAGGAACATCAGTCCGGCAGCCGTGACATAATCTGAGGGCCGGTTGCTTTTACGGAAACAGGGTTTTTGGAGGGGAAAATGCGGGTTGCCATGCTTATTGAGCGGCTGCGCCTGTTTCTTTCTTCGTTTTCCGGCCGCATCCTCGGATTTTCCGCATTCCCGCCCGCATCAGCATGCAAAGAGAACAATTCCTGCATTAAAAAATCACCGCAATCGGTTTTCTTCTGTACGGCCGCAATCTTAAGCTCTCTTCTTATCGCAGTGCCGCCGCGTATTCCTGCGGCAGACCCGGGTTTTGTTCCGGACGCTTCTCTCGGTGCCGCAGGCTATGAAGCGGCGACTTCTTCAGGTCCGGACAAGCTGTCGGACTCTCAACCGGCCGCCCGCATGCCTCTGACAGACTATATCCGGGAGAAGTTCAGTGCGCCTGAGATAGCAGAGGCGTTCAGGCATTCTGATGCGGCAAGGCTTGAAAAGACTGCTGACGGCATAAGACTTAAAAAAGACTACAGGGACTCTTCACAGCCGCAGTCCGCGCTGAAGCCGGAAGAGATCAAGGCTATTGAGGCGCTGGCGGCAAGGGACAGGCTTAAGGCCGGCGGCATGCCTGAATTTTTATTCGCGGGCAGTCTGTCCGGCGGCCATGCCGTCAGACATAACGGGAAAGAATTAAGAGTAAGGCATGTGCTGAAAAGCGGCAGACAGCCTGCCGCTGTCATTGAAAACGGCGCGATTGTTTATCCCGGCGCGTATGCGGACACGAATGTCATTTATATCGTATCGCCGGGACGGTGCCAGGAGATGCTTCTTCTGAAATCGGAGAAGGCGCCCAAAGAGTTTAAATATGAATATTCCGAAGAAGTAAGTCTCAATGACAAAGGCGAGATAACAGTGGCCGGCCTCACGCTTTCGCGGCCGGTGATATTCGATGCGGCAGGCAGGAAAGTCGACGGATTTTACAGGAAAATCGGCAAAAAAAGGGTTGCGCTTGCTTTTGACGGGACAGGATTGCGCTATCCGCTGCTGATAGACCCGGTGTGGCGGGCGGCAAATTCAATGAGCGTTGCAAGAGCGTACCATGCCGCGACGCTGCTGATCTGTGCAGGCAAAGAGGCGATGAATGAGATGGTTTTGAGGAAAAACGGCATTTACGGCATCTTCACGCTTGCTGAGGCATGAGCAGGGCAGCTTGCCGGGTCGAGAAAGCGGCTGAGATGGCGATTGTGAGGATGGGCGAAACGGCGATTGGGCGACGCAGGGCGAATTTGCGGAAAGGGGAGAGTGCTTTTAAGATGCACGGGTCTTGAGGGGCAGGTGCGGCGCTTATCACGGAACACATTAAAAAAAGATTTATCTGTCATGCTTTAAATAGAAGGGAATTTGTCGCCGCGCAAATCGGCAATGCATAAAATCAAAGAATTTTTTATAAATTTCTTTACCGGCACCGGCGCATCGATGTCAGGTGTCTGGCGCCTTTTTATATTTGCCGGTTTTTTCTGTTTCGTTCTGAATCCGGAAGCAATGGCTCTTAACCTGATTTCAAGCATGACTGTCAACGGCGCGGCAAATAATACTGATGCCGGACATAGCATAGTCGTTGAAGGAAGCGGAAATGTGTATGTGCTGGGCACTGTCCAGGAGATAGCCGGAACCAGCGACATCTGGATTGGCAAATACAATTCATCCATGGTTCTCCTGTCTTCTACAGTCTTTAACGATTCCGCGGATGGTTATTATATAGGCTGTGGCATCGCAACCGATTCAAGCAACAACATCTGGGTAACGGGAAGTTTCAATGAAACTCAAGCTGTAGGAGGGGACGATATCTGGATTGCCAAATACAACTCATCCCTGGTACTCCTGTCTTCCAGAACCGTTAACGGTTCTGGAAATAACAACGATAGGGGGCAGAAGATTGCAGTCGATTTAAGCGGCAATATCTGGGTAACAGGATCTATCTATGAAACCGCAGGGGAGGGATTGGCGAATGTCTGGATCGCCAAATACAACCCATCCTTGGTACTCCTGTCTTCCACAACTATCAGGGGATCCGCGAACAACATCGATTGCGGCTATGACCTCGCAGTTGACTCAAGCAACAATATCTGGATAGCAGGGTATGTCTTTGAAGCTGCGGTAGGATTGAATATTCTGGTTGCCGAATACAATTCATCCATGGTTCTTTTGTCTTCCAGGGCCATTGATGGCTCCGGGAATGGCAGTGATACGGGTTATGGCATCTCAATCGATTCAAGCAACAATATCCTGGTAACGGGAATGGTTACTGAAACCGTGGGAGGAAGCAACCTCTGGATTGCCAAATACAATTCATCCATGGTTCTCCTGTCTTCCATAACCGTTGCCGGCTCTCAGGCGGGTGTCGCGGATTACGGCCGAGGCATCACAACCGACTCAAACGGGAATATCTGGGTAACAGGAATTATCTATGAAACTGTGGGAGGAGCTAACATCTGGATTGCCGGATACAATTCATCCATGGTCCTTCTGTCTTCCATAACCATCAACGGTTCCGTGAATGCCCAGGATGAGGGCCATGATATTGCTGTTGATTCAGGCGGCAACATCTGGACAACGGGATATGTCACCGAAACTGTGGGAGGATCCAACATCTGGATTGCCAAATGCATGTCGCCGACGCCGCCAAGCGGATTGTCTGCCGAATCTTTAGCCGGAAATAAAATAGCGCTTTCCTGGACATTCTCGCCTTCAGATGATGTGGCGGAATACCGTCTGTATTATGACGCCGGCAGCGGCACAATAGACTATGACACGCCTTTCGCCGTTTTCAGTTCCACGACGGCAGGCTGGACGACCGGTCCTCTGGCTTCCGGTGTTTATAAGTTCGGTATTAGAGCAAAAAACTGCTGGGGGATTGAAGAACAGAACACTTCGGTTTTCGCTTCGGCGGCAGCGCTGAGCAGTCTGACCGGCGTGCGCGCTGCGATAAAGGTCCCGCAGACGGGGAAGCGGATTACAGGTAACAGGGTAACAATAGTCGCTGAACTGATTCTGGGGGATGTCGCACAGACCCGGCAGGTCCTTTTCCAGTACCGTCTTTTAGGCGGTGGTGCCTGGACAGATATCCCGGCGGCCAGCGTGAATAATCCGAATCCTGACCTTCAATCCCCATATTTCGTGCACTGGGATGTTGATGCCCTGGGCTTGGGTGCTCCGACAGTCTATGAACTGCGCGCGGTAGCGACCGATATATCAAACAATACTGACAGCACGCCGCCGAGCATAACGGTGGTGGTAGACCCGGTTGACTATGACATCAGCGAGACGCTGGTATCCGGGAAGGTCCAGAAGGAGCAGAAGATAAACAATGCGGTGAGCAACACGGTGCAGGCGTCTGATGTCGATTCGACGCTGGTGGCCAGGGTTGAGATACCGTCCGGAGCGCTGAACACATCCACGGTGACGGTTACGGTGGTAAAGAATCACGCGGTCAGGCCGGCGCCTCCGCAGGGAGCAACTGATGTGGGTGTAGCGACGAAGATAGATTTGTCCAACAGCCAGAGCCAGCTTTCCGGCGGCAAGACGGCGACGCTTACGCTCAATTATGATGATGATGACGGCGACG
>JBDRGJ010000197.1:0-3025 GCA_043817835.1 bacterium | reverse complement strand
GTCTTATATTTGCACAAATTCGCATATTTTCTTATTTGCATTAGATTCGCATGAGATTCAGGAGATCCCAATGAATAAAGGAAAAATTGTTCAGGTCATAGGACCTGTTCTGGATGTTGAATTCGAGCCGGGAAAGCTTCCCTCGATTTATAACGCCCTTCGGGTCCGGTTCGTTGGTGCCGATAAAAAGGAGAACACCCTGGTGGCCGAGGTCGCTCTGATGCTGGGCGACAACATAGTGCGCGCTATAAGTCTGGGACCGACAGACGGATTGAAAAGGGGGATTGAGGCGGAGGATACGGGAGCGCCCATAACCGTGCCGGTTGGGGACGCCTGCCTTGGCCGCCTTGTGAACGTGCTGGGCGAGCCGCAGGATTACCGCGGTCCCATAGAGACAAAGGATTTCCTGCCGATACACCGCGAGCCGCCTGCCATGGCGGATCAGAGGACGACCATGGAAATATTTGAAACCGGCATAAAAGTCGTGGACCTGCTTGCGCCGTACATGAAGGGAGGGAAAGTCGGGCTCTTCGGCGGAGCCGGAGTGGGCAAAACCGTTATCATAATGGAACTCATCAACAATGTGGCACGCCAGCACCACGGCTGCTCGGTTTTCGGCGGCGTGGGTGAGCGTTCGAGAGAGGGCAATGACCTCTGGCTGGAGATGCAGAACTCGAAGCTGTCGGACGGCAGCACCGTGCTCTCCAAGACAGCCCTGGTTTACGGACAGATGAACGAGCCTCCGGGCGCGCGCGCACGCGTCGGCCTTACCGCGCTGACCCAGGCGGAATATTTTCGTGACGTGAAGGGGCAGGACGTGCTTCTTTTCATAGACAACGTGTTCAGATACGTGCTAGCCAATGCTGAGGTCTCGGCCCTGCTCGGCCGCATGCCGTCCGCGGTCGGTTATCAGCCGACCCTTACCACGGAAATAGGCTGGCTCCAGGAAAGGATAACTTCCACAAAAAAAGGCTCGATCACCTCCATACAGGCCATATATGTGCCTGCCGACGACCTGACCGACCCCGGCGTTGCCAATACCTTCAGCCACCTGGACGCCACCACAGTGCTTTCCCGGCAGATATCAGAACTGGGAATATATCCGGCAGTTGACCCCCTGGAATCCACCTCCAGGATACTGGACCCAAGGATAATAGGCGAAGAGCATTACAATACTGCCCGTTCAGTGCAGCAGGTCCTCCAGCGCTACCGCGAACTGCAGGACATCATAGCCATACTGGGAATAGACGAGCTTTCGGATGAAGACAAGCTTGTGGTCAACAGGGCCAGGAAAATACAGAACTTCCTTTCCCAGCCGTTTTTCGTGGCCGAGCAGTTCACCGGCAGGCCCGGAAAGTACGTTCCTCTGAAAGAGACCATACGAAGCTTCCGCGAATTGACAGACGGCATGTATGACAACATACCCGAGCAGGCTTTTTTCATGACCGGCGGAATAGATGAAGTGGTAGAGCGTTCAAAGACGATGAACGATTAACGGGAAGCAGAAGTCAGAAGCCAGAGGTCAGAAATCAGAAGAACAGCGGATTTGAGGTCGCAATTTGCGACCTCAAAAGAGGTGGTCACAAATTGTGATTTCAAGATGCAATAAGAGTATGAAAGATTTAATACATTCGACAGCGCGTGAAAGGTGCGGAAGGAAGCGTCGCTCAGTATTAACCCTGAGAGAGAACAAGCTACGGCTTTCAGACCATAGAGTCGAAGGGTTAATTCCTATTGATAAGATTGAGCAAAGGATATATCTGATTCGAGGGCAAAAAGTTCTTCTTAGTGTTCATCTGGCAGAGCTTTATAGGGTTGAAGTGCGAATTCTTGTACAGGCAGTTAAGCGCAATATTGAAAGGTTTCCTGAAGATTTTATGTTTCAATTGTCCCAGGCTGAACTTGATTCTTTAAGATCACAATTTGTGATCTTAAAGACCGCAAGGAAAAAATCGTTGAGGGGGAGGCACGTTAAATATCCGCCGTATGCATTCACCGAGCAGGGTGTTGCAATGCTTTCCGGAGTGCTGAACAGCAAAAGAGCCATACAGGTCAACATAGCTATAATGAGAGCTTTTGTTAAGCTGCGGCATATACTTTCCACGCACAAGGAGCTTGCGGCCAAGCTCAGCCAGCTTGAGAACAAAATAGAAAGGCACGACGCAGACATACACGCTGTTTTTGAAGCCATAAGGCAGCTGATGGCCCCGCCGGAAAAGCCGAAAAAGAAAATAGGATTTGTTTCGGAACGCAGAGCCAGGTATGCGGGGAGGCGTTAGACGTGAAACGTGAGACGCGCAAAAAGCGCCGGACCGGAAATGAGCAGGATATTGCTGGATTAAGACGCAAAAGTTAGAAAGAGAAAATTTTATGGCTATTCCAAGCTATCAAAGCGTAATGCTGCCGTTGCTGAAATTTTCATCAGATAAACAAGAGCATTCAATGGCAGATGCTATTGAACATATATTGAGTCAATTTAAACTTTCTGATGGAGAAAAGAAGGAATTGTTGGCAAGCGGGCAACCAATAATAGATAATCGGGTAGGATGGGCAAGAACTTATTTAAAAAAAGCAGGCATTTTGGAATCACCGAAACGGGGATACCTTAAAATTACCAAAAGAGGTCTTGATGTTCTTAAGGATAATCCGGTAGTTATTGATGTTAAGTTCTTGAGACAATTTTCGGAATTCGTGGAATTTCAAACGGCCAAGAAAGATTCAGAGGTGCTTTCACAGGAAGAAAATGAGATAAACGGTCAACAAACTCCAGAAGAATCCTTGGAATACGGCTATAAAAAAATTACGGACAGTTTAGTGCAAGACTTAGCCAAGCTAATCAAAAACTGCTCATCCAAATTCTTTGAAAAACTTGTGGTTGAGTTATTGCTGAAAATGGGATATGGCGGATCAATTAAGGAGGCCGGAAAGGCTATTGGACAAAGCGGCGATGGGGGCATAGATGGCATTATTAAGGAAGATAAATTAGGTCTTGATGTGATTTATATTCAGGCCAAGAGATGGGAAG
>JBDRGJ010000196.1:0-5187 GCA_043817835.1 bacterium | reverse complement strand
AAATGGAAACCCAAATCATTTGAATACCTTCATACAGACAGGACATTTAATTTTGGGCCTGAAGATGAGCACATAATAAAATCCCTGAAAACAACCGCAGCGGAATGTTGGAATCTGTTTGGACTTAAGGGATATGCAAGGGTAGATTTCAGGGTTGACGGATCGGGAAAGCCGTGGGTTTTGGAAATAAATGCAAATCCGTGCCTTTCTTCAGACGGAGGCTTTGCGGTCGCATCTGCTCTGGTTGGATTGGATTTTCCGATGGTCGTTAAAAGAATAATTGACGCCATATGACAACAGCAAAATTCGGGGTAAGATTTGACCATTCCCATCAGCCCTTCATTTGAAATAGAAACTCTAACCTTCCGGGAAAATCCTTTTCACAGTGATCCTGAAAAAATCAGAACAATAGTTTCAGAGACAGGCTTTTTTACGCAAGAGGAGATCGGGATAGCGGTTGAGCTTGTGAGTGAAAGGCTTTCACAAGGCGCTCAAAGCGGGTATTTTTTCCTGTTTGCAGAAGAGAAGGATAACATCATCGGCTATACCTGCTACGGGCCTGTTACCGGTACCCAGTCGAGTTTCGACCTTTACTGGATTGTTGTTGATCAGCGTTTTCAGGAAAGTGGAATAGGAAGGCTCCTCAACTTAATGACAGAAGACGCTGTCCGGAAAATGGGCGGAACGAGACTATATGCTGAAACGTCTTCAAAAAAGCAGTATGAACCAACCCGCACATTTTATCGAAAGATGGGATATCACGAAGCCGCATTTCTGGAAGATTTCTATGCCCCGGACGACGGGAAGATAATTTTTGTCAAAAAGGTTGTTTGATTTGTCGGGCCTTCTGAAAAACATAATCCCTGATAATGTAAAAAAAATCCACCTGATCGCGGTTTGCGGAACCGGAATGGGCGCACTTGCCTGCATGCTCAAGGATATGGGCTATGAAGTAACCGGCTCAGACCATAAAGTATATCCCCCCATGAGTGATTTTCTTGCCCGGAAAGGTATTTCTCTTATGGAAGGATTCAGCGGGAATAATCTGTCCCATCATCCAGATCTTGTCGTTGTCGGTAATGCTGTCAGAAAAGATAATCCCGAGGCTGTTAAAATGGAAGAGATGGGACTCTATTTCTGTTCAATGCCCCAGGCTCTTAAGCGCTTTGCATCTGCCGGTAAAAAGACCCTTCTCGTAGCAGGAACACACGGAAAGACAACAACGTCTTCCATTCTTGCCTGGATACTTTATAAATCAGGTCTCGATCCTTCATTCATGATCGGCGGAATTGTAAGAAACTTCGACAGCAATTACAGAATCGGGAAAGGAGATTATTTTATTGTCGAAGGTGACGAATATGACACGGCTTTTTTTGATAAGGGCCCAAAGTTTCTTCATTATGATCCATTGATAGCTGTTCTCACAAGTGTTGAGTTTGATCACGCCGATATATTCAGAGATCTCGAACACGTAAAACAGGCGTTCGGCAGTATGATAGAAATGATAGTCCCCGGCAGCCTGCTTATAGCATTCGACAGGGATGAAAATATTGAAAGCCTTATCAAAAACAGAGATTGCCTGACCGAAAGATACGGAAGAAAGGAGAATTCTTCCTGGAGGCTCGGATCGGTTGAAGTCAAGCCGCCATGGACTTTTTTTGATGTGATAAAGAAGGGAGAGGTTTTCGGAACCTTTATAACAAAACTTGTCGGAGAGCATAATCTGCTTAATGCTCTTTCGGTTATCGCCGTGGCGGATCATCTATCAGTACCTGCATCAGCCGTATTCGAAGCACTTGAAACATTTGAGGGAACAAAAAGGCGACAGGAAGTGCGCGGCGTGAAAAAGGGCATTACAGTCATGGATGATTTTGCCCATCATCCCACCGCCGTGAAAGAGACCATTAAGGCTGTTAAGCCATTTTATGGTGACGGGCGGATAATTGCCGTCTTTGAGCCCAGAACAAACTCAAGCATGCGCAAAGTCTTTCAGGATGTTTATCCGCTCTCATTCGACGGGGCAGATATCATCTGCATAAGCCGTCCACCGCTTCTTGAAAAAATTCCTCCCGGAGAGCGTTTTTCATCGGAACGGCTCGTCGAAGATCTCAAAAGCCAGGGCAAAGACGCGCATTTTTTCTCGGACACCCAGTCAATCATCGATTTTCTCGTCACAGAATCGAAAGAAGGAGACCTTCTGCTCATAATGTCAAACGGCGGATTCGAGAATATCCACGAAAGACTTCTTGTTGCCTTGTAAACCTGAACAGCAAGCGCATCCCCCGCCGAAAAGCTAACACCTAAATGATTTTATTAATCGTAATTCTTAAGGATTGCTGGTTGAAAGAGTGTAACAAATAATATCCTTGTACGTTGAGATTGGGAACTATTTTGAATTGTATAACTATCGGCAACGGCATCAAAGCCTTGACAAGAGAACACCAGATGTAGTTTGCTGGTCAACACTGCCCAAGAAAGGGGCAGCAGCTTGAACAAGAGCAGCTTATCACTTAAAAAACTTTTTTTGCTGTTCAAACAATCCCGACCACCGCACAGAAATACTTTTTATTAGATCAATTTTCCCACCCCAACCAGTACCCGAAGTTTTCCGTTGCTGTTTACTTTACTTGAACTCCAGTTTGTAATAGAGATCAATGCCGCTTTCGCCGCCGCCGGTCTGTGTTTCGATCTGCCACTGCTTGAAAATATCGTAACGTAACCGGAACAGGTTGCTTCCGGTAAAGAGTGACTTGCCGTAACTGATATAAAGTTGCGGGGTTAAATACTTGCCCACGGTGAGAACTGTCTCGGTGATTCCGGCCTGCTGTTCAGCCGGTTTGGCTCCGGGAGGGGTCACCTGGAGCGGCTTGTACCCCATAGCGCTGGTGGTTCCCCCGACACCGCCCTGAATCTCCAGAGTGCTCAAGCCGAGATAATTCTTTATCTTATCTTGCAGAATTGCTGCCTGGCCGGAAGTGAGCAGTGCACCGGCTGCCTGTGCCACGAGACTGGCCTGTTCGCCGCTGCTGCCAAGCGGATGGCCGAGCACAATATAGGCCACGACGTCGACGTCCGGCATGGCGGGCTCGGAGTAGAGTTTGGTAACCGGTTCCTGAATAGTGCCTGCAACCGTAACACCAGCCCTTACGCTCCCAATGGTGCGCAGTGCCAGAAAATCGAGGCTCGGGCGATCAATGGGACCACCAGCAAAGAAAAGACGTCCGCGGATGATTTCAAGATTCACTCCGTAGGTCCGGTAACGCCCTTTGACAACCTTGATCTCACCTTTGCTGGTGATCCTGTCGAGACTGCTCAATGACAGGTCCATGGCCCCGCCCAACTGGGCGTCGATTCCCGCAACCTTGACGAAGACCTGCTCGCCGAGCAGTACCCTGACCTGGACGTCCAAATCCAATGGAGAACTCTTAGCAGCCGGCACGACTCTTCCCTCCCGGATGACATCACTGCTCGGAGCGATAACTTTATGTGAATGTTCCCCGATGATGTGAAGTTCAGGCAGCAACAGTTCACCGCGTAGTACGAGTTTTTTAGGAGTCCCTTCAAAGCTGAGATTCGGCGTGCTCAGAATCCGGAGTTCGGGGAAAAAGACAGTTTGAAAATTTTCACCGCGTATGGTGCCCTGATACCTGATCACCCGCCAGCCGGCCAGGGTGAGGAACGCTGTCCCCTCGATATGACCGGAGCCTGAGACTGCCCGGAAAGAATCGATCCGGATGAGATTTTTTTCTAGGCGTGCTGTAAGCTGCACGTCCTTAAGATGAATGCCGGCGGTGGGCAGATACGCACTGGCCTTGGCCAGCCTCAGCTTTCCTCCGATTAACGGAACTTCCCATGTCCCGCTGATGTCAAGTTCGGCATCAAGCTCTCCAGAGCTTTCCCGGACTAATCCCGGGAACAGGGCGGTAACAATCCCCTTTTCCTGGACCTGCCCGACCAGTGATGCCCGGAGGAGCCCCTTCGGATTAACGGCAACCGGGAAACGAGCCGAAACCGGGAGCTGGAAGTTTGCCCGGGCCTGGCTGTATCCAGCCATGGTCAGGGAAAGGGCTCCGTCGAAAGTTTCTCCCCGCCAAACCCACGAAGCCTTTGCTGACGTGAAGATAAGGTTCAGCTCTCCATCAGGCCTTTCCTGGTGTAACCTTCCCCCGGAAAATACGGCATCGCCGGCCAGTTCAAAGCGTTGCCCCGGAAGCATGATCCCGTTTGCCCGACCGCTGATTTGCCCTTCAAGTCTGGTTTCACTGGGGAGCCAGGGTTTGAGCAGCGCCAGGTCAAACCCGCTAAATTCAGCCGTTAGTTCCCCTCTTTCAGGAATGACCAGACTAAGCGGTGCGGATGATGAAAAAATCCCTTTCAATCTGCCGCTGTCTGACATTTCGAGATCTATCTTGGCCCGCAGGCCCTTTTCGCTGCCGTCAAAGGTTATCAGGGTCCGCTGGAGAGTTATAGTGTGCCCCTGCCCGGTGAATGTCCCGCTGCCGGCGGCGCTTCCTGCAAGGGTCAGCAGCTTTCCGGACAGAAAACCCAACCGGATGTTCCCGTGGCTGCTTCCCGTGATCTTCACATCCTTCAGATAGGGATTGGCTCTGGCCAGGTTTATGCCGGTCCATTGCGCCCGGACCTTGCCGCTCATGGGATTCAGGGCAAGATCAACGGCGACTTCGATACGCTCCGATGACCCCGCTGTGAGGACCAGGGGGGATAGGGAAATTTTCCCGGCGCTGACGGCAAATGCAGTCGGAGCCGCCAGATTCCATGGTCCGCTGTTGTCCCTGCCGGCTAGACGGCTGATCTCTCCCCGCCAGAGACCGTCGTTGTACCCTGCGGACAGCGCCAGCCGAGCCTCGCTGCCGGCTGATCGCAGAGTTGCGTTCATGGTGTGACGCGGCAGTGTCCCATCCGCCGTAAGAGTCACGTTATTCAGTGTATAATGGTCAAAAACCACATCACGCATAAATGCGGTGATATGCAAGGGGTAACCCGTGCCTTGATCAAGCCGGGCATCCAGATTGGCGACTGCGATCCGGGTTCCAGCATAGGCAAGCTTGCTCCCTGTGCCGGTGAATGCGCCGCTGAGATGTCCGTCGTGCCGGCGCACCCAACCCTCAGTCTGGAGCGAGCCGGATGATCCTGGAACCAGACGCGAAAAGTCATTGATCTGTGCAG
>JBDRGJ010000195.1:0-3441 GCA_043817835.1 bacterium | reverse complement strand
GTCCCTGCGGATACGAAGTGCACCGGCAGATTACCGGGCTGAGGCAGCGATGCGCTGTGATTGCTCCGGCACTGACCCCTGTCCGGCCCGGCGACCGCGTGAAGACGGACCGGCGTGACGCGGAGAAGTTGGCGAGTTTTCGCCGTTCGGGGGAGCTGACGGAGATCCGCGTTCCGACGCGAGAAGAAGAAGCGGCGCGAGATTTGCCGCGAGCGAGGGAAGATGCGCTCAAGGACAGATTGCGTGCTCGACACAGATTGTCGAAATTCCTGTTGCGGCAGGGACGCATTTACCGGGAAACGAAATCCTGGGGCGTGACTCATCGGACGTGGCTGAAGACCCAGTGTTTCAAGTGGCAACCTTTGCAGCAGACCTTCGAGGCCAATATGCGGGCGCACGATGAAGCAGAAGCCCGACTTGAGACGTTGGATCAGCAGATGCAGGACTTGGCCCAACATCCGGCGTATCGCACGGCAGTGCAGTATTTGAGGGCGCTCAAAGGAATCGATACCATGGGGGCTCTCACGCTGATGGTGGAAGCGCAGGATTTCAGGCGCTTCAAGAAGGCGCGCGAGTTCATGAGTTTTACCGGATTGGTTGGCTCGGAGTTCAGTTCGGCTCAGAAAGTGCGCCGCGGGAGCATCACGAAGGCCGGCAACGCCCACATTCGCCGGGTGTTGGTGGAGGCAGCCTGGTCCCAGCGGCATCGCAACTTGGCAAGTCGGGAGCTTGCCGCGCGGCGCAAGGGCTGTCCTACGGAGGTCATCCGAATCGCAAAGAAGGCGCAGGCGCGTCTGCACCGAAAGTTCTGGCGAATGGCAAGCAAATGCAAGTTGCATCAAGTGACAGTTGTCGCGGTGGCGCGGGAGTTGGCGGGTTTTGTCTGGTCGATTGGACAACACATACCGGTTGCTGCGACGGCCTAACGATGAGCGTGTATCTTGGAGAGTCCTGGTCCCGGAGGCGAGGCAACGGAACGGAGAACCCTCGTCTACACTATGTGCAATGGAGGATGAAAATCCATTCATGACGCACGTTCCTAGAAAGAGGCAGCTCCCGACGAATCACAATCATGCGTGCTCTGTCCGCCTCTGGCGGATAATCCGCGAATATCAGTTTGATTCACCGTCGAGAAACGTTTCGCTTTCGGGTCTAGGGCTCTCCAGGGACGGACCTGAGAAAATTACCGACGAGGCTACGACGGGCTTGATTGGCTCGTTCATATCAGTGTAGTGAGTCTAACAGATTTTTACATTTGAACTGTAGCGGCAGAGCGAAAGCTCTGCCTTCTTCTGGGCAAAGCTTTCCGCCACACAGACGGCGGACAGGCGCTTTGCGGCTACAAAATCGTTTTTTTGTCATATGCTATCGTAAAGGGATTTATGACTCACTACATTAGCGGCCGGAAACGGGGTGCGCAGGGATAATATCGCAAAGCAGCTGTTTGAGGGTTATTTCCGGGTCCCTTCCGGAAGATGATTTAAAAAGCGCTTCCGCTTCCAGGCATTTGCCCAGGGCTCTGATCAGGTGTTCCTCGTCCCTGTGACTTTTGACCCAGGAAATAAAATCCCTGTCATAGAATCTGTTCACGCCCGTCTCCAGAAAAATCCTTTCTGTTCCGGTTCCGGCTTCCAGCAGCCTCTTGGCCTTTGCCACCTTCCTCAGGGCGCCTGATATCAGGCCCAGCAATCTGACAGGTTCCTCTCCGGCCCGCATCAGTTTTTCAATGAGTTCCGCCGCAAGAACGGAATTTTGCGCCATAACGGCCCTGCCCAGTTCGAAAGGGCTTTCATCTTTGGAAAAGCCAAGGGAATTCATCACGTTTTCCGAAGATACCGGATGCCGGGAACCTTCCGTGTAAAGCAGAAGTTTCTCTATTTCCGTCGAAAGGCGCAGAGTGTCCGTTCCAAGCGAATCCACCATGGCATGGGCCGCGTCCCGATCCATTTTCCGTCCGGTTTTTTCCATTTTTGAAAGAATCCAGCCTTCTGCTTCGTTTTCCCTGAACGACCAGTAAACAGCCGCGGCGCCGGTTTTCTCGGCCCGGGGGAACAGCGTATCTTCTTTAGCTTTTCTGGCTCCTGAAACCAGAACCAGGCAGGTGGTGTCGCAGGGCTGTTCCATGTATCCGGCGAGGGCCGTTTTTCCTGCGGCGGACAGTTTTTCACAGGCTTTTATTATGATGAGGCGGATGGCGGCGAATACGGGAGGGGTGCGCGCCAGAGATATGACATCATCTGCGGAGATGTTCCAGGCGGAGGCTTCTAAATAATTAAAATCACCCGGATTTATTTTTTCTCTGAGAAGAGAAAGAGCGTCCTGCTTTAAAAGCTGCTCTTCTCCCACCAGGTAGTATACCGGCCTGAATTTTCCGTTTTTTATTTCCTGAAGAAGATGCTGGTGGGTCAGGGTCGGCATAGCGCGCTCTCATCGGGTTTTTCAGGGTCCGGAAGAAGTCGGGGCCGGGACTCGCGGTATTTCGGACTGGGATGATATCTTTCTGCGCGAAGCGCCGGAGACGCTGCCGAATCCCTCCACAGTCCTTTTTACTATGTCGCGTGCAAGCAGATTCCAAACTGCCTCCCGCGCCTGCTCCTCTGTCATGCCTCCGGGAAGTATCGGGGCGGAATAGTTCTGAATGCCCTGCAGCGTCGGTTCCTCCCAGAGGTACTGATTCTCCGTCTTGTCGAGAAATTTCACCGACAGCAGCACGTCCAGCTTGTATACGGTGGGGACCAGGTTGGAATCATACTGGACCGGGGTAAGGATGTAGCGGGTTATCTCCCCTACGATGACTCCGTTTGCGGAGGCTTCCGAAGTTATCGGGAATTCTCCGTTCTTGAGGAATTCGTCAACGACACGCAGGGTCAGTTTGTCTTCCAGGCCGAACTGCTGCGTCTTGTTTACGAAGGGTCTGACGGCTATGCTGGTGATATGCGAGGGAAGTTTCTGCTCGGCCGGCCTGTACATGACGTCGCCTCCGGTACAGCCGTATAAAGCGGCAATAAACATAGAGGTAAGAGGTAAGAGGTAAGAGGTAAGATTTATGATTGTTGAAGAGATTAAATCTATTAAAAGTGAAAAAAAGGACCTTCGCCAGTTCGGTATAACTGTAGGTATTGGCATGGCAGTGTTAGGCAGTCTGTTCTGGTGGAGAGGGAAAGATTTCTATTCCTATTTTTTAGGGATATCAGCGGCATTATTATTTTTAGGGTTAACCGCGCCCAAAATTCTTAATCCGTTTCAGAAGGTTTGGATGAGCATGGCAGTTTTAATGGGTTGGGTTATGACAAGAATTATTTTAACTGTTTTCTTTTATCTTGTTATAACGCCCATAGGTTTATTATTGCGAATGTTTGGCAAAGATATCCTAAATAGAAAAATTGATAAAGGAGCCCAAAGTTATTGGGTTCCGGTAGAAGATGAGAATCTTGATAAGAG
>JBDRGJ010000194.1:0-3579 GCA_043817835.1 bacterium | reverse complement strand
CGCCGCAGTCAGGACAGGTCTGGCTGAGGGCGAAAAAGCCCTGTGCGTACTGCACCCTGCCCGAGCCGCGGCAGGTGGAACAGCGTTTGAGACCGGACCCGGGTTTTGCCCCGCTCCCTCTGCAGACAGGACAGATTTCCGTCCTTTCGAACGAAATCGGAAGCTGGATTCCGCTGAAAGCTTCTTCCAGGGTTATTTCGGCGTCATATTTGAGGTCAGCACCGCGTCTGGGACGGGCACGTCTTGCGCCCATTCCCCCTCTGAAAACATTTTCGAAAATATCCCCGAAAACGTCCCCGAAATCCGCCGTCTGAAAACCCTCGAAACCGAAACCGCCTCCGGCGCGCAGCCCTTCACGCCCGTGCTGGTCGTAAATTCTGCGCTTGGAAGAGTCGGAAAGGACTTCATAGGCCTCGTTCATCTCTTTGAACTTTTCCTCCGAGGCCCTGTCACCCGGATTGCGATCAGGGTGATGTTTCAGCGCCGCCCTGCGGAAAGCGGATTTAATTTCGTCCTGGGTGGCGTTTCTGGGAATGCCCAGAATCTGATAATAATCGTCGTTGCTGGCCATGTCTGCACTGCCGCCGGCCCCTGGAATGAACTGAGCGCGGCGGCGCGGCAATCTATGCTTATTTCTTTTCCTTATCTTTGACTTCGTCCACCACCTCGGCGTCCACTACGTCGTCTTTCTTCTGCTCGCCGCTACTGCCGCCGCCTGACTGCTGCTGGGCCTGGGCTTTGGCCTGGGCGTCCTTGTAGACGGCCTCGCCGAGCTTTTGTGAAACTCTTATGACCTCTTCCTTGGCCTTTTTCATTCTGTCGACGTCCTCGGCCTTTATGGCGTCCCTGAGCTCTCCCAGCGCCCTGTCTATGGCAAGCCGCTCTTCCTGGGCTACTTTGTCGCCGTGCTCCTTAAGCGCCTTCTCGGTGGTGTAAAGGACGGAATCCGACTCGTTTTTTACCTCCACTTTCTCCCTGTATTTCTTGTCCTGCTCCGAAAACTCCTCGGCCTGCTTCACGTACTTTTCGACTTCTTCCTTGGAGAGCTTGGTGGAAGCGGAGATGGTTATGTGCTGGGCCTTGCCGGTGCCCAGGTCCTTGGCTGAAACCTGCAGTATGCCGTTGGCGTCTATATCGAAAGTGACCTCTATCTGGGGCATGCCGCGCGAAGCCGGAGGAATGCCGTCAAGGTCGAATTTACCCAGGGAGACGTTGTCGGAAGCCATCGCCCTTTCTCCCTGGAGTACATGCACCGTTACCGCCGGCTGATTATCGCTGGCAGTTGAGAAAACCTGCGTCTTTTTCACCGGTATGGTGGTGTTCTTGTCTATCAGCTTGGTGAACACGCCGCCCAGGGTTTCGATGCCCAAAGAGAGCGGCGTTACGTCAAGAAGAAGCACGTCCTTGACGTCTCCCGTCAGCACAGCGGCCTGCACGGCGGCTCCGGATGCGACGCATTCCATCGGATCCACTCCGTGCTCTATCTTTTTGCCCACAAACTCCTCCACGAAACGCTGCACTATGGGCATGCGCGTCGGACCGCCCACGAGTATTATGCGGTGTATGTCGGAGGTCTTGAGTTTTGCGTCCTCAAGAGCGGTATCTATGGACTTTTTGCAGCGCCTGACTATCGGCTCGACCAAAGACTCCAGCTTGGCTCTGGAAAGTTTCTGCGTCATGTGTTTGGGGCCGGTGGCGTCTGCGGATATGAAGGGAAGGTTGATCTCGGTTTCCATGACCGTGGAAAGCTCTATCTTGGCTTTCTCAGCCGCTTCCTTTATGCGCTGTGCCGCGGTTGGGTCCTTTTTGAGGTCTATGCCGGTCTCCCTGCGGAATTCGTCGCAGATATGGTCTATGAGGGCGTTGTCCATGTCGGTACCGCCCAACAGAGTATCGCCGGATGTGGAGATTACGTCGAAAGTTCCCTCCCTGCCCAGCTCCATGATGGTGACGTCCAGAGTTCCGCCTCCCAGGTCAAAGACAAGAATTTTCTGGTCCTTTCCTGCCTTGTCCAGGCCGTAGGCCAGGGCTGCGGATGTGGGCTCATTGACAAGACGGACCACTTCCAGTCCCGCTATGGTGCCGGCGTCCTTTGTTGCCTGCCTCTGGTTGTCGTTGAAGTAAGCGGGAACCGTAATGACCGCCTTTTCAACCTTATCTCCCAAAAAGGCTTCGGCATCGCGCTTGACCTTCTGCAGAAGAAAGGCCGAAAGCTGCTGAGGCGTGTATTCCTTGCCGTGGATTTTATACTTAAAATCCGTTCCCATCTTTCTTTTGAAAGCAGTCACGGTGGCCTCGGGATTGGCAACAGCCTGCCTCCTGGCGGGCTCGCCGACAAGAAGCTGTCCGTCCTTGGTGAACGCCGTGTAGGAAGGAAATGCTTTTCCCCCCATGGACGTTCCTTCTGCCGACGGTATTATGGTCACATGTCCGCCTTCCATGACCGCGGCAGCCGTATTGGAAGTTCCCAAATCAATTCCGATTATCCTTGCCATTTTAATTCTCCTTTATGTTGACGATAACACATCAATGAGATAACGAAACAATAATAATTGCTTTGCTATTTTACAGCAACATTCAGTGTCTAGCGCCTTTACCCGTTGCTTATTACCCGTCACTCGCCACCGTAACTATTCACTCTTCTTTCTGGCTATTTTGACCCTTGCCGGCCTTACAACCCTGTCTCCCGTCATAAAACCCTTCTGAAGCTCTTCTGCCACAGTGCCGTCTGCTGCATCATCTCCGGCTTCCACGATGCCGACTATTTCATGAGCCATGGGATCGTAAGGTCTGCCCACTGTTTCCATTTCCCTCACTCCTTCCGATTCAAAAAGTTTGGAAAACTCCTTAAATATAAGCTCCAGGCCCCTGCACAAATCGCCGGTCACCCCGTTGCAGGCCGCCTTGTCTTCGATCATAACCTTGTTGACGTGCGCATGGGCATGGAGAAGGACATCATAAAGAGGCAGCATGCGCAGAAGAAGTTCCGTCCTGCCCCATTTAATCAGTTCGGGGCGCTCTTTTTCCATCCTCTTGCAATAGTTCTCAAATTCCGCCTTGAGACGCACCATCTGGTCGTAATATTGTGCCGCTTTCTGTTGCGATTCCGTCAGGGCATCTGCCTGCGCAGGCCCGGTCATCTCAACAGAAGGAACCTGCCCGGCTGAAGTCTCTGCTGCATCCGGCGTGCCGTCTTCGCGATGTTCTGTCTGCAAGGCGGGGGCTTCAGGCGCCCTGCGGTCGGCATTCTGGGGAACGGCATTTTCCTTTTTATCCCTCATTTATCCCTCTTGCGCGCAGCCTGGCGGGACACAAGCACTGGCGCAGCGCCGTCCTCGTTCAGCGGAAATGCTTTTTCCCACTCTCCTATCAACCCGCCCATCATCTCGCTGACCGCGTTGACAAGAGAAATCATCCTCGGATATTCCATGCGCTTGGGCCCCAGTATTCCCACCAGGCCCAGCGCCCTGCCGTTGACGCAATAAGTTGAGGAAATCATGCTGAAATTACGGAATTCTTTCACTTCATTCTCAGAACCTATGGTAACGTCCACGAACGAGCCGGAATGCTTCCCTTCCC
>JBDRGJ010000193.1:0-2133 GCA_043817835.1 bacterium | reverse complement strand
CCCAATGAACAAAAATATACGTTCAAGAATGGCTGTCGGACGTAAAAGGGCGGGACAACCCAGCTCTTTTGCCCAATGATTTGCTATGACAGGGCAAAAGAGCTGCCCTCCGGGCGAATCCTTCAACTGAAGGATTCGGGTTTATGATCAGATACCGCATTCTTCCGCATACTGCCGATGCGCGGGTACGGGCATATGGGCATACCATGCCGGGAGTTTTCGAAAACTGCGCCTTCGGACTTTTAAAGCTGATGAAACTGTCTCCCGGCTGTCGGACAGGGGATTCAACGGAAATAAGAAAAATAAGACTGAAAGCCCGCGGCAGTGAAGACCTCCTGGTGCGATGGCTCAACGAAATAATATTCCTTGTGCAGGCCGACGGATTCCTTCCTTCGGATATTAAAGTGGAAAACTGCCGCGGATGCGTACTGAAGGCTTCGGTAAAAGGTCGGACCAATCGGGGCGGTCCGCCCGCAGGCAGAGAAGTCAAAGCAGCGACGTATCACGGGCTGGAGATAAAAAATACCGGCGGAAAATTAACGGCGGAAGTTCTTTTTGACTTATGAGGTTCGATAAAATCAGCGACTACCTGTGGGAATTGCCGCGGTCGGGGCGGATGGAGGTGCCGGGCCGCGTTTACGCCTCTGAACCCATGCTTCATAAGATGGAAGCCGGAAAAGTCGCGGACCAGGTCTCCAATGTGGCCTGCCTTCCGGGCATAATCGGATATTCTTACGCGATGCCCGACGCCCACTGGGGATACGGTTTCCCCATAGGCGGCGTGGCGGCAATGACAATGGAAAGCGGAGTAATATCTCCGGGCGGAGTTGGGTACGACATTTCCTGCGGCGTCAGACTTCTGAGAAGTTCCGTCACCGCTGAAGAAATGAAACGGCACATCCCGCGACTCATGGATGTTTTGTTTGCCCGGATTCCTTCCGGAGTGGGATCTGAGAGCAGGCTTCGTCTGGACGGACATGCCATGGAGAAGGTCTTCGAAAAAGGGGCAAGGTGGGCGGTGGAGACCGGGCACGGCACAAAGGAGGACCTGGAAAGTCAGGAGGACGGCGGGGCTCTTCCCGGAGCCGATCCGTCAGTCCCCGGCAGGAGGGCAAGGGAAAGAGGAGAGAAACAACTCGGCACCCTGGGAAGCGGCAACCATTTTCTTGAACTGCAGGAAGTGGACGAGGTTTATGACCGAAAAACTGCTGAAGGGTTTGGGGTTTTTAAAGGACAGTTTGTCGTGCTTATCCATACCGGTTCGCGCGGTCTCGGCTACCAGATATGCGACGATTTCATAAGGGTAATGAACGCAGCGCAGGGCAGATACGGCATATCCGTTCCCGACAGACAGTTATGCTGCGCCCCTCTTTCCTCAAAAGAGGGACGGGCTTATTTTGCGGCGATGTGCTGCGCCGGAAACTATGCGAAAGCCAACCGGCAGATAATAACCCATGGCGTCAGGGAGGCTTTTTCCCGCGTGCTGGGACAGGGCCCCGGCGAACTGGGCATGGACGTCGTTTATGACGTATCGCATAATCTGGCCAAGATGGAAACCCATGTTTTTCAGGGTAAAAAGGTTAAAGTATGCGTCCACAGGAAAGGAGCTACCAGAGCTTTTCCTGCGGGGCATCCTGAAGTTCCGGAAATTTACCGTCTCCTGGGCCAACCGGTGCTGGTGCCGGGCTCAATGGGAACCTTCTCATATCTTCTCGTCGGAACGACGGGAGCCATGGAGGAGACTTTCGGGAGTGTCTGTCACGGAGCGGGCAGGATGATGAGCCGGAGCCAGGCACTTAAAACCGCCAGGGGTGAGGACACCGGAGAGAATTTAAAAAAACAGGGGATAGAAATCAGGACGGATTCGCTGAAAGGATTGGCCGAGGAAGCCCCCCATGCCTATAAGGATGTATCAGCCGTGGTGGAGATATGCGCCCGGGCCGGATTAGCCTCTAAAGTAGCCAGGATGAAGCCGCTGGGGGTCGTTAAAGGTTAACCCGAATCCTTCAGTTGAAGGATTCGCCCGGAGGGCAGCTCTTTTGCCCTGTCATAGCAAATCATTGGGCAAAAGAGCTGGGTTGTCCCGCCCTTTTACGTCCGACAGCCATTTTTGAACGTATATTTTTGTTCATT
>JBDRGJ010000192.1:0-4867 GCA_043817835.1 bacterium | reverse complement strand
CCTGCAGCAGTCTGGCCTCAATCCCGATAGCTTTGAAGACGCTTCAGGATGAGATGAAGCTCAATAAGCTCGCCACGGAACTGGTGCTTCCTTTGGGCGCCACCATCGGCCCGCAGGCCAATATTTTCTTTTTTGCCTTTGTTTCTTTTTTTGTGGCCAGGATTTACGGACTTGATATAGGATTTAACGAGCTTGCAATAATCATGACGGCTTCTTTTTTTCAATCGATTGCAGGCGTGGGCCTTCCGGTAATGGCATCACTGACAATGATGTCCCTTCTTCTCGGTCCTATCGGAATCCCCACGGAGACTGTGCTGGTTCTTTTTTGGGCTATTATTCCCGTGTTGGATCCTTTTGAAACAGTCATTAATGTCAGCGGATATTGCGCGGTAGCCGTTGTCGTTGATAAAACCGGCGATCCCGACAATTTAGAATGATTTTTCCGGGAATAATGAGGGGGACATCCGTGTCAATACGGTTATATGTTTATACGTTATTGACGTATCATCGTATAAACTTATCAACACTTCTTAAAAAATGGGTCTAAAGTCTGCACGCCGCATAGGACTTTCGCTTCTGTTTGAATGCGTCGAGGGGGGTGTAAAATGATAATATGCGGTAAAGCAGGGTAAAATAAGCACGGATTCCTGGCTTTGCAAGTGCATTAACACCCGTTGATGACTATCATTGCATCGGGAACGGTAGGTTCTTGACGCAGTGTGGTGGGAGACCGATGTCCTTGTTCGGATGAAAAAGGAATGTTGTTGCCGGTTGCAGTAAAAGGCAGGAATAATGTATTCGAGGAGGGGTTATGAAAACAAAAATTGTTGTCGGACTGGGAGTACTGTTGATTCCCGCATTCTTTTTGTTGTTACAGCAAAAGAGCAGTCATAACAGGCCGTCCGACCTTAGAGACGCGCCTAATTCTGAAGGAGCCATTAACCAGCTGCAAAATGCTGCGGGATCATACGCAAAAGATATGGAAATGGCAAAACCGGCAGTTGCATCGCCAACGAACAAAACCTATCCGGGCGATAACGTCTTACAATCTCGTATCGAAAGTATGCTCAAGGGGATGACGTGCCTCGAAAGGCGAGTCACAGAGCTGTCGAGAGATGCCCGCGGGAATCTTATGACTGACCGCGAAATACTCGAGCATGAGAGAAAAAGGTGTTATTGGGTGGGCAGAACAGCAAGCCTGGCGGGAGAATTGTACGACATTGCGAGGGATAACGTCGAACTGCGGGATAGAACAAAAAAACTCCATGAGGCTGTTTTGGTGCATCAAAATTCCTGCATACTTGGTGCTCATACAAATGTTCCGCCGTTTAAAGAATGGGTAAGTGATGAAGCAGTTTATGAAGCTAAAAACATCTATACCCTGCAGCGGCAAACCCTGATAAATATGTTTAACCTCAACATCGACGTTTCACAATGCAAATAGCTTAATTTAAAAGACAGCGCCCCGTTGAAAAATACGGGGCGCTGTCTTTTATGTCAAAAACCCAGTCTTGTCAATCCCCTCAGTATATTCTTTCGTAAAGTGGGACACCGCCCTTCTTCAATGCGGTTTATTGTTTCTTCTGTCCGGGCCGGTCAGTTTCAAAACACCGTCCTTAAAAAGCACGCCTTCCCTGAAACATGCCAGATATTTTCTTATCTGCGCGTGCCATGTCTGCCAGTCATGCGGCCACTCCGGCCCCCAAGGATCGTACCAGCAGGGTATTCCTTTGCTCTTGAGCAATCCTGCCAGTTCAGCGGCCTGGCCGTTGAAAAGTTCCCAGGCGCCGGTGCCGTGTGATATGACGGCGTAGCCGTTGCGCAACGGCGCAAGGAGTTTTTCGTCTTTAAGCCCCGGGAGATAGCTGAGGGGCTCGCTGAAATAAATATTTTCGTCGGCGTAGCCTCCGAGTTCCGTCTTCATGCTGTAGAGCCCGCTCAGGCACAGTGCGGAGTCGAATCGCCCCGGATATTTGAGAAAGAAATTGGCGGCGTGAAACGCCCCCAGACTGTTTCCGGCTGCAAGAAATTTCTCTGCGACACCGCAGTTCTCCGCTATGAACGGTATCGTCTCTTCGATTATGCAGGCCTCATACTGAGAGTGCCGAAGTCCTGTCCAGGCGTCTTTGACCGGTTTGTACCAGCTTTCCCAATCGCGGCTGTCCATCGCAAAAATCCTTACATCCCCTTTTTCTGCGAATTCCGCTGCGGCGGCTATCATGCCTCTGTCTTCATAGTCCCAGAACCTTCCGCAGGCGGTCGGAAAGACCATTAGAGGCTTTCCCTGCGAGCCGTAAGATTTGAATTCAAAATCCTGGCCCAGCTTCGCGCTGAAAAACTTGTGATATTTTATTTCCATATATTTAAAACGGTAAACTCGATTATATACTAAAATGTAACTGTTTATGTTCGTGGTTCAGCAGTTCAACGGTTGAAAAAGCAGGAAAATCATGGCAAAGATAATCGTGAACCCATGAACTATGAACCTGACAACCTGATTAGTTGCACTATAATACACAAATGAACTTTGTCTTTCTTTCGCCGGTGTTTCCGCCCAATTATTACCGCTTTTGCGTGAATCTGAAGAAAGAGGGCGCCACCGTGTTAGGAATAGCGGAAAACGATTTCGGCGAACTCCGGCCCGAACTCAGGGAATCCCTTGCCTGGTATTACAGGGTGGGGGACATGCACAACTGCGGCGAACTGCGGGAAGCTATGCGGTTTTTTACGGACCGCTTCGGGCAAATAAGCAGGATAGACTCCCTAAATGAATACTGGCTGGAGACCGAAGCCCGGCTGAGGACAGAATTCGGCATTTTCGGAGTACAGGCTGCGAATGTGGCAAATATACGCCGGAAATCCCTGATGAAAATATTTTTTGCCCGGGCAGGAATACCCCATGCCAGAGGAATGGTAGTCCGCGACGCACAGCAGGCCAGGGCCTTTGCCGCTGCTGAAACCGGTTTTCCGGTGATAGTGAAACCGGACGACGGGATAGGGGCTGCCATGACCTATCAGCTTAATTCATGCGAAGGGCTGGACAGGTTTTTCGCGAATAAGCCGGACAGGGAATTTATAATGGAGGAATTTATCGAAGGAGATATTGTCTCTTTTGACGGCATGGCCGATAAAGAAGGAAAAATCGTGTTCTGCACCTCTCATGTATACGGCCAGCGCGTGATGGAAGCGGTCCTGGCCGACTCTCATATCTCATATTATTCGCTGCGGGAAATCCCCGGAGACCTGGAAGAGGCGGGCAGGAAACTGGTGGATGGTTTTGCCGTAAGGGAGCGATTTTTCCATTTTGAGTTTTTCCGCAGGAAAGACGGATCCTTGTGCGCCATGGAAGTGAATATCCGGCCTCCGGGCGGGATGACAATGGACATGTTCAATTTCTCCTGCGATATAGACATGTATTCGGCATGGGCGAAAATGATGGCACACGGCGCGGTCAGACTGGATTACAGCAGGAAATACCACTGCGCTTTTGCCGGCAGAAAGAACAGGCTCGGATACAGGCATTCACACGGGGAAATCATGGAGCGTCTTAACGGCATGGTGCTCCATCATCAGGACTTGCCGGAGGTTCTGGCCAGAGTGATGGGCGATTACGGCTACCTGATACGTTCCGGGGACTCCGGAAGCATAACCGAGGCCGTTAATTTTATACAGGCTTTGGTTAACTGAGCTGCGCATTTTTATTGCTTATGCGCAGCACAGCAAAGGAGGAGAAAAATGAGACTCGCTGTTATTGCTGCAGCCGTAATAGCTGCTGTTTTTTCAAACTGTGCGGCGGAGATTTTCACGCTGAAGGACGGAACAAAGATAACAGGCGCCATAAAAGGCAGTAGTGAGGCCGGCCTGGAGATAGAGACGCGGTATGGCGTCATGACCGTGGAGAGGGCCAAAATCGCATCCGTAAGCTTTGCCCGGCCCGGTGAAACCGTTCCGGAGACGACTCAGGCTGAAAAACTGCAGGAACCGGCTCCTGCAGTTCAGGAGGAGCAGAAGGAAATAACGCTCAAGACCATAAAGGTCAGCACGGACATAACCCACAGGGTATATATGGCCGACGGAAAGGAAGTGGCAAAAGAAACGGTCAATAAGGACGGCAATGTGATTTCCAAGACAGGTGAGATACCGGACGGCGTAGTCAGGGAACGCTATGACAACGGCCGCCTTAAATCCGAGAAGACTTTCAAAAGCGGCGCGGCCGAGGGTCCGGCAAAGGGATATTTCCCCGACGGAAAAAAAATACAGACCAGCGCTTTCTATAAAAACAACAAACCCGAAGGGGTCCTTAAAATTTACGGCGACAGCGGCAACCTGCTCTATGAGCAGAACTTCAAAGACGGCCTGCTGGACGGCTTTTTCCGCGAATATGACGACATGGGGATGCTCAGGACCGAAATTTTCTACAGGGAGGGGCAGATAGCGGAAAAACCATCCTCGCCGGCTAAACCGGCGGTACAGCAGGACCTCTTGCCCGCGATAGAGGGACTGACCGTAAAGACGAAGAAACTGGCCCGCGGCATCAAATACACCTTTTACCTTAATAATAAATATATCGCTTCGCAGGTGCTGGATAAAAAAGGAAATGTCATCAACAGGAACGGCAAGGTCCCGGACGGGCTGGCCAGGACGTATTTCAAGGACGGCATGGCGGAGTGGGAATTGACCTTTCTCAACGGCAAGCTTGAAGGGGCGCTGAGGCGTTTCTATGAAAGCGGGAAACTGAAGTCTGAAACGGTTTACGGGAAAGACGAAGTTTTGAGCCGGAAGCTTTACGGTGAAAACGGCGAACTTATCAAATAACGGATGGAAAAGAATTATCTCAGGATGCTGGAGAAGATGAAGGCGGATCCCC
>JBDRGJ010000191.1:0-2898 GCA_043817835.1 bacterium | reverse complement strand
GGCCCATGACCCACGACCTGATACTTTCCATAATAAAGACTTCCGGCTTCAGCGTGGAAAAAATCGTAATCAATGATATCAAGGACAATACCTTTTACGCGCTTATACACCTCAGGAAAGATGCCGCCCGTTTCACGGTGGATTCCCGTCCTTCGGACGCCCTGGCTGTGGCAGTTCGGGCCGGGTGTCCGATATACGTCAATCCCTCGATATTTCTGAAAGCTCAGGTTCTCAGCAAACCCATCTCCGCGGAAGAGCTGCAGAAGTTTAAGGATGAACTCAAGGATATCAAACCCAGAGATATTTACAACCAGCTTTTTAAAAAAACCGGCAGCGTAGAGACTCATGAACCTGAAACCGGGCAGAACGGCGACACGGAGGGCAACGAAAAATGAACAGGTTGGATATAATAAAAGAAGTATCCCGGGCACTGACCAGCAAAAGCGAAGCCGCGGCGGCGGTGAAAACGACTTTCGAAGCGATGATCAGGGCCCTGCGTAACGGCGAAAAAGTGGTTATACATAACTTCGGGACTTTCCGGGTAAAGGAACGCCGCCCCAGGCAGGGAAGAAACCCGAAGACGGGACAGGCTGTTTCCGTGCCCCCCAGGAGGGGAATACGTTTCAAAGCCTCCAGACATATTCTAAAGCTTGCGCTGAAAGCAGAAAAATAGAACGTGACAGTTCTTCACGTCAGATGCAGGAGCAGACCTACTACACTATAGGCGAGGTTTCCAGGGAAACCTCCATCGCGCCCCAAACCATACGTTACTGGGAATCCAGGTTCAGGCTCCTGCGTCCCTCGCGTCTGGCCGGAGGCCATCGTCGTTACGCCCGCAGGGACATAAATACGATTCTGGAAATAAAGGACCTGATTTTCCGCAGGGGATTCACCCTGAGCGGGGCCAGGAAAACCCTTTTCTCAGCGTCAAGGCGCACAGGAAAAAGCGGGCTTAAGGCCGCAGATCATGGAATGGAAATCCTGGGAGAAATAAAAAAAGAGCTTTTGGCTATTGTAAAGGAATGTTAAAATAAGCCACAACGGGGAGTGGCTCAATGGTAGGGGGAACCGCAATGCGGTGCCCCACTGGGATGGCTGGTGGAGGGGGTGCCCGGAAGAGCGCTCGCTTGGCTTGTCTGAATAGGTCAAATAGTGTTTTTTGTATGCAAGTTTATCGGGGAGTGGCTCAATGGTAGAGCGCTCGCTTGGGGTGCGGACAAGGACAATTTGACGGATTTTGACTGGATTTGACTGCCGTCTGAGAAGCGGAGAAAAACCCTGTTGCAGTTTGACAGGGTTTTATCATTTTGGATGGCCGATGGACACCCATATGGACACCAGCTATAGCCAGCGAAATTGTGCACGGCATACTCGGCTGTGGGAAGTTCTTAATAATTTTATGGCTTTGCCGAGGAACAATTGGCTCTTAACACAATAAGAGATAAAATGAATGCGGCAGCAGGAAGCCGCGGAATTTGGGGACGGCGGGGGATGAATGAAACTCTTTAAGAACGGGGAATGTCTGGGGGCGGTGACGGGTAACGGAACGTGAGGCGTGAGACGTTAGGAGTAAGACGTTTCAAGGCTGAAACATTACAATTGCGATTCTTGCGATAACGGCGTTAACTCCCTGCGTTTTTTCGGTTACGGGGATTGTTCTGAAAATTCCGGCGCACATGGGGTAATCCGTTCGTCGCCAATGCATAAAAATCAGTCGTTATTCAGGAATAGTCAGCAGTAAAGCAATCATGTAGGAAAAATCAATGAAAGCACTCATTTCTTCAGGTGTTTTATCGTTATCATTGTTCTTGGCCGGTTGTGGTCAAAAATCGACCTCCGACTCAAGTGAAAAGTCAACGTCCTATTCAGTTGCGTATCAGGAATGCCTGGAACAGGTTATGGAAGAAGGGCACAAAAAAAATAAGGGGAAGATGCCGTCAAAAATGAACAGGCAGTTTGCAGAGGCAGCGTGTAAAATAATCAAGACAGAATGTGGGAAAAATCCTGACGGGTCGGTCTGTCATGCCTTATTAAAGAAATATGGACAAGAATAGGTGTAAAATCCCAATGGACACCAAGGCCTGAAATAAAAATCCGGAGGTCGTAGAATATGCGAAAGTTGCCGATAGAATTAGCTGATTTGGACGAGGTAATCTCGACCTATGAGAAAAAGGACGTTTCGGCATTGCAGGATGCCATTCTGGATAAGATAGAGCAGTTTGAGCCGGTTCCGGGCGCATCCATGTTCGTCGATACTGGGGAAAAGAACCAATTCGACCTGCTTAATATCGCCAATCAGTTTCAGGGAATAGGATACTGTTCGGTCCATGCCTTCAAATCCGGCAAAACAAAAGGCTTATGGAAGAAACAGAAGAGAACCCGTAAGCAGCTCAAAAAAATGTGGAACACAAAGGTCGAGCCGGTGCTGGCGACTGTTAAAAAAGAGCTTTGCAGGGCGGCGAAGAAACCCTGGGAAGAGTACATGAAAGGCCTGACTTTCAAGGAATTCGTGAAGACAATAGCCATGCTGATTCTCCGCTTTATTGAGAATCCGCCTGCCTGGATACTCGCGGCGATCTCTTTTATCGCCTATTACCTTGTGAAGTTCGGTCTGCCCAGATATTGCGAGTGGAAAGTCCGGAACGCATAATTTGTAAAATAGACACGTTGGTTTTTATTTTCGGAGGGGGTATGGAACCAAAAGTAATTTTAGCGGTGGATGATGAGCCGTGGATAAGAAGGCTTTATAAGAGAATGTTCTCGGAAAGGCCGGAAGAGTACAACATTCTTCTGGCTTCGGACGGAAAGGAAGCACTGGAAGTCCTTTCCAAAGAGCCGTGCGACTGCATGATACTTGATTTGCATATGCCGGGAATGGACGGATTCGAGGTTCTGAAG
>JBDRGJ010000190.1:0-4604 GCA_043817835.1 bacterium | reverse complement strand
CAGGTTTACGGTCAGCCCCCTGAGATGGGTGACAAGTATTCGGGTCGTTTCTTCCAGCCTTTCAATCCTGTAGGATACGCCCTTTTTGCGGACGTTTTTCACCGCCAGAAAAGACTTCATGCGCAGCAGTTCTTCCACATGTCTTCTGCGGCTTTCTTCCGCTGCCGCCACCTGGGACCTGAAATTTTCGGGAAACTTATTATCCGCCATGTCCGCCAGCAGTTTTCCTGTCTCTTCGGTTATATCACCAAGCAGGCGGCAATCCTCCAGGGTAAAACTCCCGGAACGGCGCGGAGAATCCACGATTGATTTAATCTTGTCCCTGAGCTCATCCAGTCTGGCGACATTGTCCGAAAGCCTGTTTCTCAGGGAACGTCGCCCCGGTGAAAATATGGCCGAGGCTAAATTGTCCCTGCGACCGGCCTGGCGATCTTTCCGGCCGGGGCCGGAGAAACTGAAAAGATAAACCGCCGCCGCGGTGAAACCCAGCGCGGAAAGAAATGAGAAATTTTTAAAAAGCCTTGCCATCAGAATTTTTTGGCGGCGGAAAATGCCGTCATCCCAGCGCCGGGAAATGCTTTATCATCTTTTCCATTGCCATGGCTCTGTGGCTGAGCGAATTTTTCTCTCCGGCGGACATCTGGGCCAGAGTCCTTCCGGTCCCGGCGACCAGGAAAAGCGGGTCATAACCGAAGCCATTGGAGCCTGAGTAAGCAGCGGCTATGCTGCCTTCCAGCCTGCCTTCTTCGGTCAGTATCATCCCGTCCGGGGAAGCCAGCGCCATGACGCAGCGGAAACAGGCCTTTCTATCCGGTTCGGGGACTCCCGAAAGAGACTCCAGCAGTTTCCTGTTGTTGGCGTCGCAACTGCAGTCCGGCCCGGCGAACCTGGCTGACTTTACGCCCGGAGCTCCTTTCAGAAACTCAACTTCCAGGCCGGTATCGTCCGCCAACGCCCATCTTCCCGTAATCCGTGCAGCGGAGACAGCTTTTTTGACCGCATTTTCCTCAAGTGTGGCTCCGTCTTCCTCAACTGCCGGGGCCGGAGGAAAGTCAGCCAGGTTCAGAAACCGCAGTCTGATGTCCGGAACCAGCGCCGATATTTCCGCGGCCTTGTGCCTGTTGCAGGTGGCCAGCACTATTTCTTTCATTGAAAAATTTTATCATTTTGAGCCGGTGCCGCTCCAATTTGTTGAGGTGGCACTGAATTCCGGGATTCCCCTTCCGTCATATTGACATTTTCTCCTGTCAAAGCTATAACATTAAAAAGATAAACAGCACACGATTATGGATAACGAACAACCGGGCAAAAATTCCGCTGATTCCAGGCAGCCTTGCGGAAAAGCCGCGAACTTTGCGGAAACCTGCGAATTTCTGCTGTCCCTTAAGGACGTCATTCTTCCCGTGGAAACAGCGGCTGCAAAACCCGGCGGTTTCCATTCCATGCTTAAGCTCACGGAAGGAACGGTCAGCACCGCCCTGATTTACACGGACGTCCGCCGGATACAGGGCCCGTTCCTGCGCGAATCCCCCCTGCCGCTGATTGAAGATATCCTGGAAGCCGGAATCTGCCGGCGCATTGTTTTCAATCCCGTGACCGACGGCAGTGTTTTAAAAACCGCGTCTGCCGTATTGGAGCGTCGCGAATGGTCTTTGCTGGTCGGTTGTCTGCAGAGGAAAGGCGCCGGGCCTTCAGGAGAGAAAGAAGCTCTGGAACATTTCAACGTGGGACAGGTCCATGCGGCACACCACTGCATATCCGGCGAAAAGCAGCCGGGACTCCTCCTGCCGTCCATCCTGATTCATGCACGGCTTTACGGGGAGGTCGGCGCAGCGCTGGAAAAATTACCTGATTCTGCGGAAACACTGCGCCTGAACGCCGCGCTCTGCAGAAAGACCGGCGACACCACAAGGGCCCGCGTTCTGGCCGCAAGGGCTGCCCAGTCGGGATCCCCGGGCGCAGAAATTGAAACAGGCTGGCTGGAAATTGAGTCAGGGAACTTCAGCGCGGCGGACCGGCATTTTCGCAAAGCCCTTTCCGCTCCCGCAGAAAAGCAGGAAGCCTCTCTGGGGCTCGGCATCGTTTTAAGGGAAATGGGATTTAAAAACACCGACAAGACCATACTGGACCAGGCTGTCTCTTTTCTGTCCGGAACCGCAGGCATGCCGGGTCCTTGCCGGGCCCAGGCATGGTTTTATCTGGGCACGGTTTACTCCCGCCTTTCAATGTGGCAGGAAGCCGCCGATGCCTGCGGGAAATCCCTTAAATTAAGATTTTCCCAGGCCGCAGCATCCAATCTGGCAATGGCCCTCATTCATTCGGGAAAAGTTGATGAAGCCGAGGCTTTCTGCCGTCGTCTCTGCCTGCTGGATCCCGAATCCGCCTCCAGAATAATTTCAAGGCTCCCCGGCGAAGCCGGCAAAACAACGGGAATCATGCATAACCTTCCCGGAGTAAAAGAGACCGAGGCTGCTCCGTCTGCCGGAGAAAAACCTGAAAAACCGGCGGAACTTCCCGGCCCCGGAGTCAGACAATCCACAGAACCACAATACACCTTGTCGGAAATCCGCGAAAAGTTCCGGGCTGCCGGAGGGACTCCGCTGCTTCCTGAAACCGCCTCCGGGCCGGCGGCGAATCCGCAGCATGCTTTCCCGGGGCTGCCCAGCGTCCCGGCAGTCTCTGACGCTTTGCCGGGGCTGCCCTGCGCCCCGGCAGTCTCTGGCGGGGTTGTTCCGCCTGAGGCGGACCGCCGTACCCGGAACTCCGTGAAGGGTGCCGACGCCTTGCCTGGTATAAATGGAGAAAAGCTGCCAGAAGAAGCCCCCGTCCGGAGGCTTCCCGAAGCGACTTTTGAAGCTGTGGCAAAGCCTTGCGGCGAAAGACCGGACCCGGGGGGGAAAGCGGTCACGCCGTCCCCGCAAAAGCGCATGATTGAACCTGAATCTTTTATGAAAGTAACGGAGGAAGTCCAATCCACGCCGGTTTCCGACAAGAACGATTTTAAATCCCGAGCTTTTGCAATGGCATCGGCCCTTGGAGAGGAACTTGGGAGAGAGATACGGTTCGATTCGACAGGCCTGATGGAATTGGAGAAGAAACTCCGGGTGACATTCATACGTACCAGACCGGCTCCGGATCAGGCCCTGGAACTTGTCCTCAACTGCGCTTCGTTTCTTTGCTGCTATCTGGAACAGCGCCGCAAGGGGCGTCTTCATATACTGCCTGATTATGACGCGTGGGCATGGCACATGACTTTCGGTAACTCTTCCTTAGAGACCTACCCGGTGGAACGCTGCTGGCAGTTCCTGCGTCCCGGCGTTATGCCCGAGCCCAACTGGCTGACAAGCTACATGGATTACGTTGAAAAAAGCCTTACTGAAGCGGAAAAACCGGGCATAACCGGAGCGGAGGCTCTTAAAAAGAACTTATGCAGTTCCCCCCAGCGTCTTCTGGACGCGGAAACAGGACACAGACGCATGCTGCTCATCCTTTCGGATCTGAAAGAATTGAGAGAACTGACTTACGACAGACAGGGAATATCCTCCCTGGAAAGCGCCATAAAAACCTCATTCAGTGCCGACATCCCGCCTTCAGGCGACGGGTGGAGGATTCTGCGCTGTTACGGACATTTTACCGCCGAGACGCTGGCCAGGAATTTAGGAGCGGTCTGGTTCAACACGGACGGCGCGGACGGATTATGGTCGATGAAGCTTCCCTGGGGGCTTTTCGTATTCCCGATCGGAAAAATTTACCGACTGGCTTTTCATGCCGGAGGACCGGAGGACGCTGTCCCCGCAAAGCAGGCGTCCTCTCTTCCCGTAGGGAGCGGCAGTCTGACCGGCTGGTACGACATCCTCGCAGAAGAAAAACGCAAAAACCTTCCGCCGCAATAATAATAAATATGTGGGCGTTTGCTTAAAAAGATGTAGCAGTAACACATCTGAGGTTTTCTGCAGCATGTTGATGCGAAAGGCATTCCGCAGCTTTAGCGAAGGATAGCTCCGGGACTAGGATTTCCTTCGACTACGCTCAGGACAAGCTCACCTTAAGAAGAGTTTTTAACTCCTGCCCGACAGACTATAAAACCCAAAGCCCCTGACACCGGGACTTTGGGTTTTATGCTCCCCTCAATCAACAATACTCGAACCTTATATACAGGAGCTTAAAGGCTGGCTGATGAATCCTGCCGGGGCGGCCATAAACACTGAAACCCTGACATTTTGTGTTAGCCTGAAAGTTTCAATTGGCGCGTGGACCGAGGCGGGCTGGGCTGTGGAATAGTTCGACGGAAAATTTGGAGAGCATATCGATTGATATGTACGAGAAATTTTACCCTCCACACAGCCGGCGGGCAGGCACAGAAATATTCCGGCATCGCACGACGAATCCCGCCTTCCAACTGAAACTTTCAGGCTAAATCTTGAATTACCCCGGGGCAAGCCACGGGGGTCACGATGTCTACCCCCATAGGTATGACTTCGGGACTGGTACTTTCGGGTAAAACGCATAGGTCTTAAAACAACGGATATCTGGACCTTTGGACTCTTATTCCAATCCATTAATTTAAATAAACTATATTACACGAACAGTTAACCCGAATCCTT
>JBDRGJ010000189.1:0-2250 GCA_043817835.1 bacterium | reverse complement strand
TTCCGTTTCCATTATTTCGCAATACGCAAGATGCATTTCATGACAAGAGCCAGAGCGCTCGTCGTTTTCCCGGGCGGCTTCGGCACCATGGACGAACTGTTCGAACTGCTGACTCTGGTACAGACAGGCAAAAAGCGTCACCTTCCCATAGTCCTGTTCGGAAAGAAATTCTGGGATGAGGTCATAAATTTCAGGGCCATGGCCAGATGGGGCTTCATTTCAGAGGAAGATCTGAAACTCTTTCAATATGCGGAAACCGGGGAAGAGGCCTGGAATATAATAGAAGACTTCTACAAAATCCATCCTGTGGATAAAAAATAGCACTCCGCATATCAGCCACGGCAATGAAGATTACGGCTTTTCTGCTTGCAGCGGTTTTCGCGCTTCTGAGCCTGGGCGCTTCCGCCCTTATAGCCTTTTCCCCCCCGCCTGCCACTTTTTCCAGAATAATGCCCGCGGAAAACCCCTGGATCAGGACGGCCCGGTTCTGGCATCCGGTCTGCAACGGGGTGAGGTGCAATCTCTGCCCGTTCAGATGCTTCCTTCCCGAAGGCGCGCGAGGCATATGTAAAGTGCGGTTGAACTCGGGAGGAATGCTGAAGACAATGGTCTACGGCAAGCCTGTCTCGGTACACATTGACCCGATAGAAAAAAAACCCGTCTACCATCTTCTGCCGGGAAGCCTTATCTATTCCCTGGCCACGCCCGGCTGCAATCTTTCATGCAAGGGCTGCCAGAACTGGGAAATTTCCCAGATTTTCCCGGAGCAGGCTTCCAGCACCACGGTGGTCCCTTCAGCACTGGAAATAGTGAGGGGCCCGGATGGAAGGCTGATGGGACAGGTCAGGCAGGATGAGGTTTCCTTTTTTCCTCCGGAAAAGATAGTGGAATATGCGCTGGCCACGAAGTCCAGGTCTATCGCTTACACCTATTCTGAACCGGCGGTATTCTATGAATACATGTATGACACCGCCAGGCTGGCAAAGGAAAAGGGGCTTAAAAACGTCGCTGTGAGCGCCGGCTACATAAATCCGGAGCCGCTCAGGGCGCTCCTTCCCTACATGGATGTGGTGAAAATCGATCTGAAAGGTTTTAATAAAGATTTCTACAGAAAATATAGCGGCGGAGAACTTGAGCCCGTAAAAGAAACCCTGCTTACCCTTAAAAAAAGCAACGCCATGTTTGAAGTGGTAAATCTGGTGATACCATCCCTCAATGACAGTACGGAAAGCCTCAAGTCCCTGAGCGCCTGGATAATGAAAAACCTCGGCGCGGACACCCCTCTTTTCTTCTCCAGGTTCGGACCGAACTACAGGATGCAGAATCTGCCGGCCACCCCTGCTGAAACCCTGACGCAGGCCCGCGACATTGCCGTTAAAGAAGGTCTGCACTATGTTTACGCGGGGAATGCGCCCGGCCATCCCGGGGAAAGCACCTACTGTCCCAAATGTCACCGGGTTCTGATAAAAAGATACGGTTACGCGATTCTGGCTGACCTTATCACACACAACAACGGCAAATGCCCCTACGACGGAACAAAAATACCGGGAATATGGAAATAGGAAAGGGTATACACTCTCCCAGTGCTTCGAGTGCGGACGGTTCCCCATAGGGTGCCCTATCCGGTCCGGGGCATAGGGTAGAGCAAATTACTGCTGAACTAGATGTATGCATCGGAGGATTTTATGAGATTCTTTATTTTCTCCTTATTTTTTATCCTTATCACCATATCACCATATCACCTTCCCCTCCTTTCTGCTCAGATACGCCCTCCGGTTGTTGCAGGAAAATTCTACCCTGCGGATCCGGCAGAGCTTAAAAAAGCGGTTGATTCATACCTTAAGAACGCACCCGAGCCTCCTAAATTTCCGGGGCCTGTCCTTTGCCTGCTTGTCCCCCATGCCGGATACGATTTTTCGGCCCCGATTGCTGCGGCCGGCTACAAAAGCCTGGCAACGAAATATTCGACCGTAGTGATAATCGGCGCGGCCCACGCCATTCCTGTTAAAGGCGCAGCCATTTATCCATCGGGAGAATTTTTGACCCCGCTGGGCCGGGTGAAGGTTGACACCGGGCTGGCCAAAAAACTTCTGAAGGAATCACCGCTTTTTGAAGACAACCGCCGGGCCCATGCCGGGGAACACTCCGTCGAAGTACAGCTTCCCTTCCTGCAGAGAAAACTTGAGGAAGGGTTCAAGATTCTTCCGATAGTCATGAATACGGACGACTTTGAAACGGCAATAAAAATCG
>JBDRGJ010000188.1:0-2924 GCA_043817835.1 bacterium | reverse complement strand
GGGTTCATCGGTTCACGGTTCAGGGTTCATCGGTTCACGGTTATTTTTCCTGGTTAACCGCTGAACCGTGAACCCGGACAGTTGCCATAATCTGCATAATAATGTCAGTTTGCGCGGATTTACAAGACTCTGACATTAGTTCTATCATATCTGTCTTATGCATGTAAAAAAGAAAAATATCTGCGTGGTGGGAACCGGATATGTGGGGCTTGTGTCCGGAGCCTGTTTCGCCGAGACAGGCCATCGCGTCGTCTGCGTGGACAGCGACAAGGCAAAAATATCGGCGCTCAGGAAGGGAAAGATACCGATTTATGAGCCGGGGCTGGACGCCGTGGTGCGCCGCAATGTCCGGGCCGGCCGTCTGTTTTTTTGCGGTTCCATAGCGGAAGGCATGTTTCACCGGGGCGCAAAGGCCGAAGTGGTGGTGGTCGCGGTCGGGACTCCCCCAAGGCCTGACGGGTCGGCGGATCTTTCCGCGGTGGAGCACGTGGCGCAGGCAGTGGCCGAAAACATGCGCGACTATACCATAATCGTGGAGAAATCCACCGTTCCGGTGGAGACCGGCGACCGGATTTTCCGGACGGTGAACAGGTTCAACAGGAAGCGCATACCTTTCGACGTGGTTTCCAATCCGGAGTTTCTCAGGGAAGGAAATGCCGTCGGGGATTTCCTGAAGCCGGACCGCGTGGTGCTGGGCGTGGCCGCTGAAAGAGCTGCCTCCGTCATGAAGGACGTCTATGCCCCCCTGAAGGCGCCCGTTGTGATAACCGACATAAAGAGCGCGGAGCTCATAAAGCATGCCTCCAATTCCTTTCTCGCGACCAAGATTTCCTACATCAACGCAGTCGCCAACATATGCGAGATGACAGGAGCCAACGTCGAAGACGTGTCAAATGGCATGGGCCTGGATAAACGGATAGGGGCGGCGTTCCTGAAGGCGGGGGTGGGCTTCGGCGGCTTCTGCTTTCCCAAGGACCTGGAAGCTTTCTACTGGATTGCCCGGAACAAGGGCTATGATTTCCAGCTGCTGAAAGCAGTGAAAGAAATCAATGAGGGGCAGAAGACCTGGATGCTCAGGAAGCTGGAAGAGGAACTCTGGAACCTGGAAGGCAAGACCGTGGCGGTGCTGGGACTGGCTTTCAAGCCCGATACCGACGACATGCGGTTCGCGCCGAGCATAGACATAATCAGCGGGCTGAAGAGCAGGGGAGTAAAGGTGCGCGCTTACGATCCTGTCGCCATGAAAAGGGCGAAGGAGGTCATCAGCGGCATAAAATACTGCAGGAACGTCCGCGAGTGCGTGAGAGACGCGGACTGCGCAATACTGGTGACCGAATGGGCCGAGTTCAAAAACATGGACATGCGCAAAATCATGCTGCTTCTTAAGCATCCGATCATCCTGGACGGCCGCAATCTCTATGACCCGGCAAAGATGAGAAAAATGGGGTTTACGTACAAATCAGTAGGAAGGCCGTAATCCCTGAAAATGCTATGCAATTTCAGGGAAGAATGAGGTATGAAGTCAGAAGTATGAATAAAAAACCTTATTGCCACGTCACCAGGAAACCACGTCGCTAGGACACCACGTTTCCAGAGATTGTTTTTTCTTATGACCTGGTGACTTTGCGCCCCGTTGCTATGCGCTACAAGCACACTGATACGGGACGGTCAGAGACCGACTTGGTGACTTTGTGTGGTTATTTCCTTCAGAATCTGACCTTATACTGGAATCCGATGGCGCCCAGCATTCCAAGTCCGCCTGCCGCCAGGTCGTTGCCGGAAGCGAATTTGTCCATCCCCACTTCCTTGAAAACCATTGCGGCAGACATCAGCAGAGAAGAATAAACGCAGGATTTAAGCGGCGCGTAGCCCCGCCAGATGAAGAACTCGGTCATGACTGTTGTCCCGGCAAAAGCCACGGCGGCATGCAGGTGCGAGTCCTTGCGGCCGAAATCCAGCTTCCTGTCTTCCAGGGCTAGGGCACGGCCCGGGAAAATCTGCGCCAGAAGAAGGATCGCGCAGAACAGAAGGAGCCGTTTGTTTATCCTCATATCAAAAGTCAGATGCAAGAGGTCAGAAGTAAGAGGTCAGAACTTTTGCCAATTTTTTATCAGAGAAAACAACATGGCCCCGACCTCATCATAACTAGTCATCAACTCTTTGTGAGTTGGGTCATTTATATGCCCGCAATCTTTCGCAAAATCAATCCATACTTTAATTTCTTCGCAGGAACCAAGTGAATCAACTAGATGCCTTATAAATACGTCTTTATATTTCCGTTTTGCCCAGCCTTCGGCAATATTCGTGGGGATGGATCTTGTTGCGCGTCTTATCTGGTCCGTCAATGAATAGACTTCTTCTTTCGGGAATTTCCTAGTCAATTCAAAAATTTCCATAGCAAGGTCATAAGACTTGCAGTAAACTTTTAAATCTTTATACGTTTTTATCATCCTGCCTCTTTTTCTGACTTCTGCCCTCTGGCTTCTGACCTCTTGCCTCTGGCCTCTTACTTCTGACTTCTGCCCTCTGTTCCCCCCAGATTCCGTCCCAGCAGCATCAGCGCCGTCACTATGGCGAAAATCAGCACGCTCTGGATCAGCAGGAACATGGTGCTCAATGCAGACCGGGTGTAATACATGGTCCAGGCTCCAAGGCCCAGGCATATGGTGACGAGAGTCACGAAGGCCACAGTCTGGGGCACGGTCATGCCCAGGTGCAGCAGGCGGTGGTGGAAATGGTCCCTGTCCGTGTAGTCTATCCACTGGCGCAGGGAGCGCACAGCCCCCCGCCTGATCCTTGAGACCGTGATGTATATGATGTCAAAAACAGGCACGCCCAGTATCAGCAGCGGGGTGCTAAGGGCAACGGCCGGATTGTCGGTGGCCCAGCCTCCTAAAACCGCCAGCCCCGCCAGCATGAACCCT
>JBDRGJ010000187.1:0-3797 GCA_043817835.1 bacterium | reverse complement strand
AGCGGCGATGGCCTTCAGAGGGTGTATACCCTATCTCATTAACGGAGATAAAGAAATGATACCCAGAATACGCATGAAGCCGGGAGCCCTGGAAATACTTGACCAGCGGCTCCTGCCGAACCGGATAGCATACGTGAAGGCTGAAACTCCCGAAGCCGTAGCCAAAGCCATATCCGGCATGGTCCTGAGGGGAGCACCCCTTATAGGCTGCACAGCCGCATACGGCTACGCCTTCGCCCTGAAGGCTAAGCATCCCCGCTCCTGGCATAAGCTTATGGCCCGGTTGAAAAAAACAGCCGGACTTCTCAAAGCTTCCAGGCCCACGGCCGTAGCGCTCATGTACGCGGTCGACAGGCTCCATTCCGCCGCGGAGAAATTTATCTCCGCGATGCCCTGCGGCGCGGTATCCCGGGCTGATTACTCCCGCCTGGTCAGGATGGTGAACGCCGAGGCCAAAGCTGTTTTCGACGATGACGTCCGTGCGAACGCGCGGATGGGCCGCATAGGATCCGCCCTTCTGCGCAAGGGTTCCGTGGTCATTACACACTGCAATGCCGGGGCCCTGGCCACGGCCGGCATAGGCACGGCTCTCGGCGTAATAACAACTGCCCACAGACAGGGGAAAATACGGCACGCCTATTCCTGCGAAACCCGTCCTTACATGCAGGGCAGCCGGCTCACGATTTGGGAGCTTCAGAAGGCGCGCGTGCCGTCCACCCTGATAACGGACAGCATGGCTGCCCATATAATGAAGACCTGCGCAGTGACTGCGGTCATCGTGGGGGCGGACCGCATTGCGGCCAACGGAGACACGGCAAACAAGATAGGGACTTACGGCCTTGCCGTTCTGGCCAGGCACCACGGGATACCCTTCTACGTTGCCGCTCCCGCACCCACATTTGACCTCTCAGCCGCTTCCGGAAAGGATATCCCTGTAGAGGAACGGTCTTCCGAAGAGGTCTGTGAAATCCGGGGAATAAGGCTTGCTCCCAGGGGCGTAAAGGCCAGGCATCCGGCGTTTGATGTAACACCCGCTGCGCTGATAACGGGGCTCATAACGGAAAAAGGGCTGATCAAGCCGGTGAACAGAAAAAATATCCTGAGAATTCTGCGCCTGAAATGACTCCGTAACAAGCCGCAGCTATCATCTGCTTATGCCGGAACAATTGCCGCGATATTGGGTTTACCTGGACAAAACGGTCCTGGGCCCCTTTCTCCCAAAGGACATAAGCCGGCTCCCGGGTTTTACAGCCGTTGCTCTCGTGTCTCCGGAAAACGCCCTGGGCCAGTGGCGCGAAGCAGCCGCGGAACCGCCTTTACGGGAAATCTGCGCAACTGCCGCGGCAAGGTCCGCGCATATTGCCACAGATGAGAAAGACCCGGAAGGCAAAGCCCTGACGTCCATCCTGGAAAAAACCCTCAGGAAAAACGCGGATCTGGAAGATGAAATATGCAGCCTCAGAAACCGCTGCGAATCTTCCATCAGTGACATGGCGCAGGAGTTGAAAAGGAAAGAGGACTCCATACGCGGACTTTCGCAGGAACTGGAAAAAGCCGGAAAATGCGCCCTGACTCCGGAAGGACATCCCTCCTGGGAAAATATATACCGGGAAATGAAAAACCAACTGGAAAATAAACTGAAACGCATGGCCGAACAGCTTGGAGCGAGAGAAGCGGAGCTTTTGCGGATAAAGAAGCAGCTGGAAAAATCTCCGGATAACCGGAACTCGCAGGAAATACCGGATATTGACCTCAAAAAGCAGGTTTCGGACAGGGACACCCGGATAAACTGCCTTGATTCAAGGCTGGCATCCGCGCTTGAACGCTCTTCCGAGCTTCAGAAACTGATATCGGATGAAAAAGAGGATTTTGAGCGCCGTATGCAGAAAATATCGGAAGAAAACGGAATGCTCATGACACGCCTTTCCTGGAAAGAGCGCGAACTGGAACAGTCTGCACGGGAAAAAACCGGGCTTGCCCTGCGGATAAAGGAACTGGAGACCGGAGTCGGGAGCTCCGCGCCTCAGGCAAAGTCGGACTTGGCCCTTCTGCGCGGCCGGCTTGCCGCTCTCAGGGAGAATCTCGAATCCTTCGAAAATCTTAAAACCGGCATACGGGACGCTTTTGCCGGCATGTCAGCGGTGATGGACGCGCAGCGCGCAGAAATATCCCGCCTGCGGCGGGAAGACGGCAAGGGCTCTGCAGACGCGGCGGATGCGCGCAATGCCGGGGCGCATGTTTCCAGCCGCCTGGAAGACATAGCCGGAGAAATAAGCAGCATACACTCATCTCTTGAAAATCTGCCATTTGACACTGCCTCTTAAAGGTCTATATAATTCAGCTGTGCGGTTGTGCGACATTGACCGGCCGCAGGGAATTCCGATGAGGACTTAATTATGCCGGATAAATACCAGATAATTTTCGTTACGGTTCCGGACAGGACCGTGGCTTCAGACCTGAGCGACGGTCTTCTCAAAAAAAAGCTGGCTGCCTGCGTCTCAACGCTGCCCGGCCTTTCCTCAAGCTACTGGTGGCAGGGTAAAATAGAGACGGCGGAGGAGCTCCTGCTGATAATAAAGACCAAGACAGCGCTCACGCCGGACATCATTCAGTTCGTAAGGGAAAATCA
Source organism: bacterium (assembly GCA_043817835.1). Taxonomy (GTDB): domain Bacteria; phylum Elusimicrobiota; class Elusimicrobia; order Elusimicrobiales; family CAZFMJ01; genus JBDRGJ01. The sequence goes on along the minus strand of JBDRGJ010000187.1, from coordinate 1,168 downwards.
TCCTTATTCCGTCCCCGAAACAGTCTGCCTGAACATAGCCGCCGGAAGTGAATCCTACCTGAACTGGCTGGGCGCCAACACCCTTTTCACCACCAATATCACCAAAGACAAGCTTAAAGGGAAGCACTCCTGAAGAAATGAAAAGTTTTCTGCACTTCCTTGCCGTCGTGCTTGGGGGGGCGGTGGTCGGCACATTTCTGGGGAAAATGCTGGCTCTGTGGTTCCCGGCAGGCATCATGCACAATCTTTTCGCCACGGAAGTCAGCGCCGGCCTGCGTCCTTTCATGATAGACCTGGTTGTGGCGGAACTGACTTTCGGCTGCCTTTTCGACATAAACATGACCAGCATCCTGGGCATACTCATCGCCGCGCTCATCTACAGATATATCTTAAAGTGAAGATAATTCTGGCGTCGCGCTCCCCGCGCAGGAAACTGCTTATGAAAAAGGCCGGCATCCCTTTCCGGGCCGTGACAAGCCCGGTCAGCGAAAAAACCGGCCTCAAAAAGCCTTCCGCCATCGTAAAAAACCTGGCCCTGAAAAAAGCCGGATACGCGGCCCGCCTGCATCCGGGCGCGCCGGTTCTGGGGGCCGACACAATAGTGGTCTGCAAAGGAAAAATAATCGGAAAACCCTCGAACAGGGCCCATGCCATGAGTCTTCTCAGGCTTCAGAACGGTTCCTGGCAGGCGGTTTATACCGGCGTGGCAGTGGTGTGGAATAAAAAAGGAAAGATTTTCTCCGGCTATCGTGTAAGCAGGTGCAAAGCCAGAAAATTTTCCATTGCCGGGCTTGAAAGGCTGGCCGGAAAGCACATGGACAAGGCCGGCGCTTATGCCGTGCAGGACGGCGCCGACCCGTTCATCGAAAAAATCAGGGGCAGTTACGACAACGTGGTGGGATTTCCCCTTGATCTGGTGAGGGAACTCCTTGTGAAAGCAGGCTGCAGGATAAAAAATGCATAGAATAACCATATCCCTTAATTTCTGCTACGGGCACAGGCTGCTCAACCACAAGGGAAAATGCAGGCGGCTGCACGGCCACAACGCAGTTGCCGAAATAACCCTTTCCTCCGAAAACCTTGATGAACAGGGAATGGTCGCGGATTTCGGCGATATAAAGGAAAAAGCCGGAAAATGGCTGGATGAAAATCTGGACCACAGGATGCT
>JBDRGJ010000186.1:0-3326 GCA_043817835.1 bacterium | reverse complement strand
CTGCGGCAAAAGCCAGACTTCCAGGATGATAGCGACCCTGCTGAAAAAGATGGGCAGGAAGACCGTGGTTATCCGCCACCCCATGCCTTACGGCGATCTTGAAAAGCAGACCTGCCAGCGGTTCGCTTCCATTAAGGATATGAAAGACCAGGGCTGCACAATCGAAGAGATGGAAGAATATGAACCGCACATCCGTGCCGGACACATCGTTTACGCGGGCGTGGACTACGGCAGGATCCTGGCCGAGGCCGAGAAAGAGGCCGAGGTCATACTCTGGGACGGCGGCAATAACGATCTGCCCTTTTACAAACCCGACATGCATATCGTGGTTGCGGACCCGCTCAGGCCTGGTCATGAGGAATTATATCACCCCGGTGCAATAAACCTGCGCATGGCCGACGTGGTCATCATCAACAAGGTGGACACTGCGGAGCCTGATGCGGTGGAAGCCGTTAAAGACAATATCATCAGGGCCAATCCAGGGGCAAGGATCATAGAGGCTGAGTCGCCCGTGGTCATAGAGAACGAGAACGGGCAGGTTAAGAACAAGCATGTGCTTGTGGTGGAGGACGGTCCGACCCTGACTCACGGTGATATGGATTACGGGGCGGCTTATGTCGCAGCCAAGCAGTACGGTGCGAAAGATATCGTTGACCCCAGGCCTTACGCCGTCGGCACCATAAAAAAGATATATGAGAACTTCAGGCACCTGCAGGACATCCTGCCTGCCATGGGCTACGGCCATGACCAGATGAACGAACTGAAGGAAACCATCAACGCCATCCCGGCGGATCTGGTTCTGGTGGGCACGCCCATAGACCTGGCCGCGCATCTGAAGTTCAACAAGCCTTCACTAAGGGTCACCTATTCCCTGAAGGAAAGGACCACTCCCGGCATCAAGGAACTGCTCAAAGACATGCTCAAGAACACGGATAAGTCATGACTCCACCGATTACAATGAAACTCACGAGGATACAGGACGCGGACATCGCAGGCAGGAATGTCCTGGTCCGGGTGGATTACAATGTGCCCCTCAGGGAAGGAAAGGTCGCCGACGAAAGCAGGGTAAAGGCAACCGTCAAAACGGTAAAGCATCTTCTCGGCGCCGGGTGCAGGGTGGTCCTTATCTCGCATTTGGGCAGGCCCAAAGGCAGGGTGGCTGCGGAATTCAGCCTGGCCCCGGTGGCTTCCGTGGTGGAAAATCTCATGGGGGCAAAGGTGCATTTCGCTTCCGACTGCATAGGCCCCGAGGCGGCCAAAACAGTGGCTGCTGCAGGCAAAGGGGAAATAGTGCTGATGGAGAATCTGCGCTTCCATCCTGAAGAAGAGAAAGACGACGAAGGTTTTGCGAAAGAGCTTGCCAAGCACGGCGATTTTTTTGTCCAGGATGCTTTCGGAACCGTGCACCGCGCCCATGCCTCCACCGATGCCATCGCCAGATTCCTTCCCGGCGCCATAGGATTCCTCATACAGACAGAACTTGAATATCTTGACCGCGCCATCAGCAATCCCGCCAGACCTTTTTTGGCGATAATAGGAGGCGCCAAGGTCTCCGACAAGATAAAAATCCTTTATCGCCTCATAGAGCGCGTCGACGGGCTTATCATAGGCGGGGGGATGGCATACACTTTTCTGGCAGCGCAGGGCGTTTCAGTGGGAAGGTCGCTGCTGGAGCAGGATAAAATCCAGGACGCAAAAGAAATAATCTCCAAGGCTTTCAGCCGGAACGTGGAGATACTGCTGCCGGCAGACCATCTGGCGGTTGAAGAGATAAAGCCGGATGCAAAAGTCGAGATAACTCCGGCCATGGCGGTCCCGGAGAATCTCATAGGCGTGGATATCGGTCCCAGGAGCACGGCTATATTCAAGGAACGCATACAGATGGCCAAGACAGTATTCTGGAACGGTCCCGTAGGTATTTTCGAGACCGATGCTTTTGCCGCCGGAAGCATCGCCATGGCCGGCGCCCTTGCCGAAGCCACCAAAGCCGGAGCCGTCACCATAGTGGGCGGCGGGGATTCCCTCTCGGTGCTCAAAAAGGCCGGAGTGAAAAAAGATCAGCTCACCCACTGTTCGACCGGAGGAGGAGCCAGCATGGAGTTCATGGAAGGCAGGATGCTTCCGGGGCTTCTGGCGCTGTCGCAAAAATAAGGACCGTTGATATGGTGATACGATGATACGTTGATAGGTAACCGGGGTAGCCCATATCAGATTATTATCATATAAACATATCATCGCAGTTTCTTTCATTAAAAGGAGACTTATAAAATGCACCAATTCCTGTTGGTTATTCACATATTCGCATGCATAGTCCTGGTAATAGCGATACTTGTTTTCCAGACCGGCAAAGGCTCTGCCATGTCGATGTTCGGCGGCGGAGGGGGCGATACGCTGTTTTCCGCCCGTTGGGGAACGGATTTTATAAAGAAATTCACCATAGGCGCGGCGATAACTTTCGCGATGACATCTCTTCTGCTTACCATGATCACGGCCCGGAGGAACATGCGCTCCGTGGTTCAGGAATATCCCCTGCAGCAGGGCCAGCCGCAGCAGGCAGCCCCTGCCCAGCCTGCCGCCGGTGCCGAGAGCAAAGCTGCACCTGCTGCATCCGCAGCGCAGTCTCCGGCCCCTGCCGAAAACAAAAAGAAATAAGAGCTTTTTTATCGCATGAAGCAAAGATTCCTCACCATTGCTGTCTTCGCGGCACTGGCGGCTTGCGGATTCCGGCCGGCATATTCCGAGCCCGGCAGGGTTATTGGCGGCTATCTTGATTTCAACTATTATTACGACACGCGTGATTTCAATGTTTTTACCATAAACAGCCAGCTTAAGATGACGCGCCAGCTTGAATACTTTTCATTCGTCAATTATTTTAATTCGGCAAAAACAAGTTTGAACCGGGATCTGACGAATTATTACACCGAACAAAATCTGAGGTGGTCGCTTCTGCCAGGTATCCCGGCAGAAGCGGTCGTCCAGTATGTGAGTACCGGCGGAGGGAAAAATGACGTTCTTCATTTCGGCGGCAGGTGGAGGGTGTCTTCCACCGGGTGGTTCGAAAACTTCCTGAAAAGAATCAATATGTTTTATGCCGTTTCTTTTTTTCCGCTGCAGTTTGACTCCCGCGAAGGCTATCACTGGCAGATAGAACATGTCTATCGCATGGAATTATTCCCTGATTTGACGGATAAACGGCTTTATCTGAGCGGCTACGCGGACCACAACATCGGCCCCGGGAATCTGCCATGGGTGACCGAACATCAGCTCGGCATAAGGCTGGTCGGTGGCCTTCATGCCGTTTCAGAATACCGCCACAACGGCTTCCT
>JBDRGJ010000185.1:0-5922 GCA_043817835.1 bacterium | reverse complement strand
GCAGGCGCTTTGCGGCTACAAAATCGTTTTTTTGTCACATGCTATTGTAAAGCTACTTATGACGCACTGCACTAGTGGCGAGTTTTACATTAGTCACTAGTCACTGATCACCGCATGGACTGTTTTCGGACAGAAAACATGTCTCCGGGCTTCAATCTGAAGCCGTTAAGAAAATCCCAGGCCTTTAAGCGCTTCTTTCCTTCAGGCTGGACCTCCTCCACCAGGAGGAAACCGAAAAGACATTGTACAAAAAAGCCTTTTTCCCTTTCAACGCGTACGATGGTTCCCGGCAGGAGCGCAGTACTGTCCCCCCTGCCGGAAAATGCATCCGGGGGTACATGAGCCTTACTGACGGAGGGTTCCGTGCGTTCGGGCAGAGAGGTCCTGAGCACCTGCACCTCTGTCTCTTTCCCGCCTGTTTTGCAGATGACCCTGGCCCTGGGCCCGCAGGCAAGGCCCCTGACCTTGTCATGAACCCTGCCGACGCTCTGATTGAAATCCAGCCATGAGTCCGAGACGGAAAGGCAGGGGGCTTTGCAGGCCTCTCCTTCCTGGGGTCTGCGCACAGCGCGGCCGGAGGCGGCCTCTTCGAGAGCCTCTCTCAAGACTTCCACTCCCAGCCTTCCCAGCCGCTCCAGCAGAGAGACTGCGTCATCAACGGGCAGAATTTTTTCGGTTTTCTGCAGAGCCACAGGACCTGTGTCCAGGCCTTCATCCAGCCAGAAGGCGGTGACACCGGTCTCATTCTCGCCGTTGATTATGGCCCATGGCACAGGCGCTGCCCCCCTGTAGCGGGGAAGGAGGGAAAAATGCATGTTCAGGAAGCCAAAGCGCGGTATCTCAAGAACGTCTTTTCTCAGGATTTTTCCGTAAGCCACTACGACGCAGACATCAGCATCGGCAGCCCTGATTTGCGGGGCTATTTCGCAAGGGTCTGGGGGTTGAAGCACTTCCAGCCCCAGGGCGAGGGCTTCCCGCTTCACTGCGCAGGAGGAAAGAAACAGTCCTCTCCCCGCCGGTCTGTCCGGCCGTGTGACAACGAAGGCCACTTCATGACTGGAGGCAAGACATCTGAGGAATGGAACCGCTATATCAGGAGTCCCGAAAAATACTGTCTTCATAATGCCGAAGTTGAGAAGCTACGAAGTTAGGAAGTTGCGAAAAATACGGCATTCATAATGCCGAGGTTACGAGGTTGAAAAATTTACGAAGTTAAGTTTGCTGTTTCGTAACTTCTTATCTTCGCAACTTCTTAACTTCCTGTTCTTTTAGCCAGTTCCGATTCGTCAATCTTGGCCCATCCAGGAGCAAGCTTCCGCAGCACTTTCTTAAGCTTCAACCGCGTAAGCATCGGCAGACGGTCAGTAAACATCTTTCCGTCCAGATGATCGATCTCGTGCTGCAAAGCCCTTGCAAAAAGACCCTGACCGGATACTTCCGACGGAAAGCCCTTTTCGTTGAGAAAGGCTATCGTCACCTTTTCATGCCTTTTTATCCTGGCGAAAAGCCCCGGAAACGAAAGACAGCCTTCCTCCTCGCGGACCACGCCGGATTTTTCTTTTATCTCCGGATTGATAAGGACCAGTCTCCGGGGAGGGACACCGTCTTTCCTTATCTCTATGACGGCCAGTCTCAGGTCCAGGCCTATCTGGTTGGCAGCCAGACCAAGGCCGTTGACGGCCCCGCAGGTCTCCCACATATCCTGCAGGATTGCCGGAAGCCGGTCCCTGATTTTCTCATAGCGGACATTTTTGGTCTTCCTTCTCAGGACCGGTTCGCCGTACTTGCAGATTCTTCTGATCATAAATTTAACGTCACCGGTTTCCAGTCACCATGTTACCGGTTTTTAAAATTCTTTTTTACTTGTGACCTGGTGTCTGGAGACTTGGTGTCCGGTGACCTTGTGACTGCTTTTATGAAAGCTGAAAAGACATCTCCCGGCTTTCCCATATCACCCTGGCCGCAACGGGCCTGCCCGGATCCTGGCTTCCACCGATCGCTCCCCAGGCCATTGCCAGACGCTCAAGCTGCAGTTCGGCCCCCATGCTTCCGGAAACACCGAGCACGATCTGATGCACCTTTGCTATCCTTGCGACCTGTGCGATGGCATAAAACGGATCATTGGAAAGCAGCAGCATCGGAACAACCGTCTGACCGTATTTTTCCGCGGTTGAAACCACTGTTGAAAAAAGCCTCGTTTCTTCGGGCCCCATGGAAACGGTTTCACCTTCAAGCTGTATTCCTTTTGCTATCTTGGAATGTATAACAATTATATCGGTATCCTCACCGTTCACTGTTCCCAGCACACTGCCCAGATGATGCATATTGGACGGGTTCCTTACAGCCACAAGAACTCTGTTGGGTTTTGATATCTCATCAAGGGCGGAAATTATCTCGTTCTCGTATCTGAGATTAAGCTTCTCATCCGAACCCGATTCTTCTATGAGCCTTGCCTTTTTCTTATTTATTTTTTCAGAAAAATAGAACAGCGAGCAGAAGGCGGCAGTGACACAGAGACCGAAAACCGTAGCGGTTTTCTTGGTTATCAGATTAACGGTGCTTGTCATAAGCAGCAAAACCAGGATAAGCAAAAGCCCCACAGGGATAAGCCGGTTGCCTATCTTCAGGTTCAAAGGCACCATCCATTCCCTTTCTCCGGTTTCCCTGAACCTCAGCATTATTATCGCCAGCGTTTCAAGAACAAAACTCCACAAAACCCCGAAAGCATACGCTTCTCCCAGAATATAGACATTCCCCATGCATAAAAGTATTATGGCCGCCTGCAAACCGGCCACAAGATTGACTATTCTGGAAGTGGTGCCGTACTTCGGATGAAGGTGCCTGAACCAGTCGATAAGAACCCCGTCTTCGGCGACTCTGTTCAGAACGCCGTTGGCCCCAACCATCGAAGTGTTCACCGCGCCGGAAAGGATCATCCCTCCGGCCATAACCACAAAAGCGTGCAATATGAGTCTGGCGAACTGCGGACCCTCCATATTCATGGCAAGACCGGCCAGAAGATTATCCGCATAGACGGTTTTGATGGACTCATACGGCACAATCAGGGCCGACATGAAAGTAAGCAGTCCGGTGAAAACAATGCTGAAGAGAAAAACAAGAACCGCGGTTTTTTTGAGATTCCGCATCTTCGGGGCTTCCATTTCCCTGTAAACCTGCGAAAGTGTTTCCAGCCCGCTCAACGCCAGGACAGAATGCCCGAAAGCCATTAAAATGCCGAGAGCGCCTATCGGCTTGAGCCAGTCCACGCCCTTCGCCCAGCCCAGAGAATGTTCATTGAACTCAAGACTGAACGAAGGCCATGCGAACCCCCTGCAGAACAGGGTATATGCACCCCACACTATGAGGACCAGACCCACAAGAGACGTGAATGACATTATCTTCACGCTCTTGTCGCTGGATTCCTCTATGCCCTTTATATTATGTTTCCAGAAATACGCGGTTACCATAAGCGCAAATATCACGGCGAACAGCCTGCCCGGCACTGCCCAGTGCACCCCGGACAATTCCAGCATCTCATTTATCAGACCGGACATATACAGACCGGCGCAGACCCCGCTTATAGGACCGGTCAGAAGAAAATCGAACATCAATGCCGAAACCGACACTTTGGCCATGGGCCCGCCCATGGCCTCTTTGACAACTTTGTAAACCCCGCCCCTCACAAACATAGAGCAGGATTCGACATATACAGCCAGCATGGCGCCGGAAAAAAGCATTACCGCCATTATGAACCAGGGAAATGCCGGGCCGAAAGCCTGCATGGCTATGCCTCCGGCGTAAAAAGCGCTGGAGCCGAAATCGCACAGCACCACGGCACTCGCCTTCCAGAACGGAATGAAAGTGAGCATGGCTGTGGCTAGAACCACTATCTGTTTAACTCTTAAGGAACCGGTTCCCTGGGGGCCGGAAGGAGAGGAATTCATTCTGCAGAAAGCACCGTTTCAACAACCTGCGGGCCCTGATCCATGGAGATAATGCAGTCTATGAGGGCAGGCTGGAACAGCGATGAAAGGGCCGTGAGAAGCTGCAGATGCCGCTTAAAAAAACCGGAATTGTTAGGAGAAAGAAAAAGGAAGACCGCCTTTACCGTAAGGCCGGGCTGCTTCGGATCCTGGTAGCCGGCCGGAATCAGGCCGAGAACCGCCTTGAAATCGTCTATGCCCTCCAGCCGGGCGTGTGGAATGGCCAGGCCGGTATCCAGCACTGTGCTTATGCCGGCCTCCCTTTCCATGATTTTTTCAAGCAGCTTTTGGGAGTCAAGGCCGGGATTAAACTCTGCCAAGGTCCGGGAAAGCTTTTCCAGTATTTCCGCCTTTTCGCTATTTCCTTTAAAAAAAATCACGCCTTCCGGTTTCAACAACCGGCCGACGGAAACCGTCTTCGCTGGCCTTGGCATAAGAAAAGACTCGGGATAATGCTTCAAACCGGTGACTTGGGGCATGTACAACCCGCTCTGAACCACCAAAAGCGAGCCGTCCTTATGCTATCATAAGGCATTGTTCCAGTCAAACGGCGTTTTGGAGGCGTTTTGGAGGTCCGGAATAGATGAATTTCGTTTTCCCCTTTCTTGCAGGCGCGCTGACCGGCGCCCTGGCGGTCATTCTTATAGGATGGCTGCGTAAAAAAGACGCGGCAGACATAGCCAGGGAACTGATGACCGTAACAGAGGAGGAAAAAACCAGGCAACTGGAGAGGATAACATCAGGCCTGAAGGATTCCTTTTCCGCCATTTCCCTGGAAACCATGTCAAAAAACACCGCGGAGTTTCTGAAACTGGCCAAGGAGACCCTTTCAGCCCAGACCGGAGCGGGGGAAAAGGAACTGGAAACCAAGAAAAAACTGATAGATCAGACTCTGGAGTCCATCTCCAGGGAGATGAACCGCGTAAATGAGACCGTCATCGCTCTTGAGAAGGATCGGGAAAATAAATTCGGGGAAATTACCAGCCGCCTCCAATCCGTTCACGAGACGGCCCATAGGCTGCAGGAAACGACCGCCCAGCTTAAAACCGCCCTTTCCGGACAGAAAGTCCGCGGCCAGTGGGGCGAGAGGATGGCGGAGGACATTCTGCGGCTGGCCGGCTTCGTGGAAGGAATAAACTATCAGAAACAGAAGACCCTGGAAAGCTCGGGTTCCAGACCCGATTATACGTTTCTTCTGCCGCAGGGCCTGAAGGTGAACATGGACGTGAAGTTCCCCCTGGACAACTACCTGCGCTGTCTGGAAGCGGAAAACCCCCGTGAGAAAGATGAGCACAGGTCCAGATTCCTCAGGGACGTCCGGGACAGGATAAAGGAAGTCACCACCCGCGACTACATAAATCCCGAAGAGAATACGCTGGATTACGTGATAATTTTCATCCCTAACGACCAGGTTTACGCCTTTATCAACGAAAACGACAGGGAAATCATTGATGAAGCCCTCCGGAAGAAAGTTGTGCTGTGCTCCCCGCTTACGCTTTACGCCATACTGGCAGTCGTAAGGCAGGCAGTGGACAACTTCCGCCTCGAACAGAGCGCCTCGAAGATTCTGGCGCTTATGGGCGCCTTCAACCGTCAGTGGGGGGAATTCGTCGAGACCATGGACAAGATGGGCAGGAAACTTGAGGATGCCCAGCGCGAATATGCATCCCTGGTGACCACCCGCAGGAATAAGCTGGAAAAACCCCTTGGCCGCATAGAGGAACTCCGCAGGGAAAAAGGCATTTCCATGGAACCGCTGTCACTGGGCGGGGAGAATCCGGCAGAAAAGGAAACTTCCGCCTGATGGACATATCAGGAATAATTGCAAAAACTTCGGCAGGAAGACAGCCCGACCCTAAAAAAGACTTCCAGGCATCCCGTTTCTATCTGCTTTTGAAGGATCCCTTCACGCTCTGGTGCAGATACCATGCTCCTGCCG
>JBDRGJ010000184.1:0-2265 GCA_043817835.1 bacterium | reverse complement strand
TTCAGAATATCGGCATACCGCAATCTGCTTTCGCCTTCCCCCGCAGTCAGTCTGGCTATCGCTTCGGCCTGTTCTTTCCATGTGGGGGCTGTGCGTATTTTTGCCAGGTCCTGTATGATGAGAGTGGCGGTACGGCACATGTCCGATATTCTGCGGAGAATACGGTGCCGGCGGAATGCGTTAACACTTAAGTCTATGACTTTTTCAAGACCCCTGCGGGTATGGCTTATGGAGCCGTCTTTTCTTATCATTGACACCGACAGAACCTTCCGCATCAGCTCTCCGGAGACAGTTCCGAGAGAATTGGCAAAAGCTTTTACAACAAGCTCGTTGGGGGCGGCTATAATATCTCTGACGGCATTTTCATTGAAAGCCAGCGAAAAGTTCAGCATCGAAGCCCTGTAGCGCGGTGTGCAGTTGGGGCATATAATGTCCACTGCCACCTGGGCCAGGTGAAACCCGCCGGACAGCGCGGTATTGGTCGAGACAGGCTGCAGGGAATCGAGCGGCAGGGAGGCGGCCGGATTTTCCCCCTCACCCATGACGCCCGCATAACGCATTATACCGTCCATTTTTTTAAGGAGACTGCGGTTAGCCCGGTTGCTGCGCCGCGTCATGCCTTCAAGATGCTGGTAAACCAGAATCGGGGCGCTGACGCTGCCGGATTCCGTTTCACTGTTGATGATATATGCGTTGCGGCTTTTGTTGTGCTTAAAAATCTTGCCGAACCGCGGAAGCTCGATAAAATTATCATTGCTGTTTCTGAAAGCCTGATTCACATGCACGCCGTTTCCTTTATGGCTTTTTATTTTTTCATATCTGGTGCCGCGCGAGGAATTGTAATTGACGATGAGGGGCACATGCAGGTCCATGCCTTTGCCCTTTTTGCTATAACCGCTGACTCCGGCATAGGCAGGCTGAATGTCCGGATGTTTTTTCAGCCACTCCCGCTGTGTCTGTTCCAGTTTTGACACATCTTCCGCATTATTGCGCCATGGTATAAGACTCCATCCGGACGCTATCTGCGCCAATTTCCGGGGCATGTCGAACCCGCCGTCCTTTACAATCCTGACGAGAGCCGCCATCTGCTTGTCATCGGTCGGGTCAAAAATATACTCCATCATCATCTTCTTTCCGCTGGTACCGTGCGATGAAATGCCGAAGCATGCGTATGTGTAGCTTCTGAACTCCCTGGCCAGCTGGCTGGCCCCGAAGTTTCCTAGAAGGATGCCGGCATTCTGAGCATTTTCTCCCACCAGAGGCAGCTTAAGACCGGAGGCAAAGGGTCTGATAAGAGTGTCCAGCTTGGAAGTGAGCACTGTGTCCAGCTTATCAAGACCCACTGTCACCGGAGTAATGGATGCATTCGGTCCGACTCCGACAAAACGCATCACGGCCTGGTCTATGCGCAAACGCAGTCTCAATTCCTTGTCGCCGGCCCGGAAGAGGGAAAGGGTCGGAAGATGCTGGCCTGACATCCCGAAAGAAACATTGAGAGAGACCGGAACGGGACCGGCCCCCACACCCGCCTTCGGAGAAAATCCGGCCCATATAACAACCGGCACTTTCCATATCTCGCCGTTGCGCATCTTCCTGATGCGGCTGGCTTTGAAAGGGATTACAGTTCTGGTCTTCCAGACTTTTATGAGCCGCATTATTTCCGTGTACCATTCTTTTTTGCCAAGAGGCGTGACCACGACCGATGATCCTTCAAGCCTGACTCCGCCGGTTATCCCCAGGTTAAAATAGCCTACATTGCCGCCGATATTGAGAAGCTGTGTTTCCCTTCCCAAAGCGAGATTGAGCTTTATCTTCTCCACCAAAGCCAGCGTGCCGTCGGGATATTTCTTCAGAGACCTGCCGAATCCCCCGCCTACAGGATTAAAATCTCTGCACAGATTAGGATCAAGCAGCGTCTGACGGCAGATATCAATATCCGTCTCCTCCTGAAGATACTGCCAGAAATTCAGCTCGTCGCTTGTAAACTCGCCAGTCTGCATCGGCGAAGCCACGTCCGGAGGCGGAGGAGGAACGAACTGCCAGTCGGAATCGGGTACGGATGCATCAGGTGAGGGAATGTTTAAGCTTTCGGCATGAGAAGCAAGCTGTTCGTAAGATCCGGCTTTTGCTGCGGGAATTTCAAAAAGAAAATTGGAGAAAGCCTGAACAAGAAGGAATATCGCCGCAAAAGCGGCGATTCCTGAACGTTTTGCCTGAAAGAGCCTTTTTTCTTTCAATCTCTTGTCCTTCATATTAATAAGATAC
>JBDRGJ010000183.1:0-2882 GCA_043817835.1 bacterium | reverse complement strand
GCCGGTGACAAAAACGTTCTTTGAAACGGTATCATAGACGCGCCGGACGAATTTCTCCCACCCGTCCACATTCTGGATCTCGTCAAAAAAGAAGCAGGTTCCGGGTAATTCCGCTTCGGGATAAAGTTCCTGGTAGGCCTGCAGGATAAGGTCCGGTCTTTTTTATCCGTTTCAAGGCGTTCATCTTCAAAATTTATATAGACTATACGGCTTAATTCCACGCCCCTGGCGATAAGCCCGGAGATAGCGTCAAGAAGAAGGAAAGTTTTACCGCAGCGGCGTACTCCGGAAACGGTTATTACTTTGCCGGAGTTGAACGGGAGTTGCAGAGCACGCTTTTTTACCGCCAAAGGCGGCTTCTTGTGGAACGACCTGATGATCTCTTTAAATATATCTTTCTTGTTCATACGGAAACTTTACAATATTATTTCCTTAATATCAACAAACTCCGGTTTCCAAACCCGTAGCGGATTTGAAGCCGAATTATTTTGTGTGGCCGAATAGCGGCCGAATAGAGGACGGTTCTTGATATCTTAATATCTTTTACGGCTCGCGGTGTTAAGCGGGGGACGAGGCTCAGCCCCGGGGAAATCAGGCCGAGCTTCACAGGGAATAGGGATTCATCCTTGGTTGTGCCCTTAAACCGCACCGCGTGTATTGCCGTATTGATGGGCGGCTTGGCGGATGCGGTGGCCGGGAGTCGGGAATCGAAAAACAGCTGGGTTGCCAGGCTGCGCTGCTATTTCTCATCTGTAATTTTCACAAGCGCCGCCATATACTCAGCAGCTTTGGGGAGGCGTTCAAACACGCTTTGGGCCACCTCTTCTTTGTATGTGTGTGACGTTTGGTTGCGCATATCTACAAGTTCCAGCCAGAATTCGTCGTAGGCAAGCAGTTTTTGCTTGTAAGCCTCCCTGAAGCATTCTTTGGGGGCTTGACAGACAACGCCGTATTTTTCCTCAAGGCGGGTTTTTACCAGTTTCCAGGCCATATCTATGGTAAACTCAAAGCGCTGTATGGCTGAGTCGCGCACGATATCGCTTTTGGGGGCGGCAAGGGCCTCGTTAAGGCGGGCCAGGGCTTTTTTAAATTGGCCCAGTTGGGCTTCCTGCTTAGTCATTTTATAACCTCGATCTTGGCAAGAGCCACTTTTTTAAAATCGTCGGAAACGGAGGCAAAATCCACAAAATCTATTTTATAGATAACGGGCAGATTTACCAGGTCTTCCTTTATGCCGTCGAGTATTGCCGCCGGGACCGGGGCGGGGCCTTCAACGCCTACGTCTATGTCTGAATGGTCGTCGCCCTTGTTTGTTACGCGCGAACCGAAGTAAAAAAGCAGGTATTGGGTAAGGTCAAGGCGCCGGCCGACTATGGCCAGCAAGTCCGCCTTAAGCTTTTCTGCGGGGTAATGTTGTAAATTCATAACAACGTGCCTTCATTCGGAAAGCCGGCACCGCCGGTTAACATGATGCGTTTTGAGGATAAATCCATTTTGACATCTATATTATAGCAATTGGGGATAAGAACCGAAAGATAAAGGGGATACATTCAGCAGGGGAGAAGAGGGAGGAGGCAAGAGGAGAAAAGATTGGATTAGGCTGGGAAGGAGAAAAGGGAATTCACCGCTGAGGGTTTACGGCTATCAGAAAGAGCGGACGGGCAGGCCGAAGTATTCCTTTAGGACGATGTTGAATGTGGTATCCAGCGTTCCAAGATTGCCTGCGAAATACTGCCGGGCGGACTTATAGTATGCAATCAGTTTCTTTGAATCGATATTGTATTTCCCCATTATAAACTGAATGTCTTCGCGGTCACGGTCGTTATAGCGGTTTAGTTTGCTCAGGATCAGGTCTTCCTTACCTAAAGCCATAATCCGGAAATGCTTCAATTTCCCCCGCAGGATCTCGATGCTGCGATCCTTCCAGTCAGGACTTTCAATAAGCATCAGTTCTGTATTCGCACTATGCAGATAAAGCCCGTGTTTATTTTCCAGTTCTGAGCCTTGCCCGCCCCAACTCAGAAATTTACTCTTAATGGCGCGATCCTCAATATAGGCGTCAATATCCAGGGTTCCACGCCGGGAACCATACGCGATAACGGCAGCCGCCCCGCCAAAGATATAAAGCGCTATTTTCCCGGCAAGGGTCTCTTTACCGAGACGATCGTCTATATCAAGGAAGAAATTTAAAAACTCTTGTCCTTTTGACTGTTTCATAGCGGAAGATAGCGCTGAAAGGATTTCAGGTCAGCGGACCCCATGCCGTGCCAGAAGCTCAGCCAGCCGGGAGTACGGCTGCGCAGTAAAGCCAAGGCTTCATTCGTCTTTGGCCGCGGCCCTACTACCTCCTCATGATCAAGCTTTCCCTCAGCTAGCGTGTCATGCGCCACCTGGAGCATGGACCATACCTTTTCATCCACGCCGGATGCTACAGTCCGCAGTTGAAGCGCGGCGGCAACAACCATGCCGAGGCGATTCTGAAGGTGAAAAGTATATGCGCCGGAAAGCAGTTTATTCCAATCAAGGCAAGGTGCGTTCTTAAGCACCAGTGCAGGGAGCGCTTCGAAAAGGCGCGGCTCATTAGAGAAATGCAGAGCCGCTAAAAGAACCTCTTCTACCGGGAGGGTGGCGAAAGCCGGCTGGGTTTCCGTCCCGGGGAATCTGACCCCGTAGCGGGCTAATTGGGCAAGCATAGCGTCCTCGCTTGCAAAAGCGACACTAAAACCCGCGGTGAACCCCGGCTGTTCTGCGGAAGCCTGGACAGGACCGGCATTAACAGTAAGCCCTCCCAACTCTCCAAGCAAATCGGCAGCAGAGCAGCGGCAGGCCCTGGCCACCGCGAGCAGTTCAATGAGGTTCACGCCGCGCTGCCCCTGCTCAAC
>JBDRGJ010000182.1:0-12097 GCA_043817835.1 bacterium | reverse complement strand
GGCCTGTCCCCCGGAGGATTGCGGCGGATTAGGCGGCTACGCGGACTGCGTAAAAGTGGCTACGGGAAAACTTGTTCCTGACGAAGATGACGACATGCACCGGCTTGTGGTCTGGCTGGACGGATGGAAACCGGAGGAATTTAAGCCGGAAAATGTTGTTTTTGAAAATCCCCGCAAGCGTTTTCTGGAAAGTTTCGAGGAAGATTAACCCGAAAATTGCAGTTGAAAGCAGTTTCTATTGACAAACGCAGGGACAAAAAAGTGCATTGCAATTTTCGGGAAGTCTGAGGTATGAAGTCAGAAGTATGAATAAAAAACCTTTCAAAACAAGAATGGTTTTTAAAACCTCATACTTAATACTTCATACCTCCCGAATTCTAACTGATAACATGAAAGCGCCGCGCCCCCTACTGATGAAGAATTCGGGTTAAGGGCAGCGGGTATACACCCTTTACAGATACAGAACCCGATCTCCATGGCCGGGCTTGCCCGGCCTGCCTGCGGACACGTCCGCAGGACGCGGCCAAGGCGAATGCGGGACGCAGCCAGGGCAGGCTGACTTCCGGTTTCTGATTTGCGTATGTCAAAAGCAAACGCAGTGATCAAGTGCACCAGGTGCAAGAGCGAATCCCACATGGTGAGCGATATCTGCTCAACCTGCAAGGCTCCGCTTGCCAAGGTGTGCGGCTACTGCGGCTTCGCCAATTCGGTCCCGAAAAACTACTGTGACCAGTGCGGCGAACTCCTGATATTGATGCCTCCCCCGGTCTCCGGCAAAAAAGTTCCGGCTTCGCAGGACGACTCCGGCTATAAAGATTCTGCCGTCTTCGCGCCTGCACCCGGAAAAAAAGATGCCGGTTCCCCCTCCACGGAGTCCGGGGTGCGGCAGTCCCCCGCCGCCCCCCATGCACCGGCCTTGAAGCCTGCCGCAAAACGCGATATCCATACACCTGCCGTCAGGGAGACTTCAGTGACCGCGGCGCACAATGCTGCGCAGCATCCACGGTCAGTTTTTGATCCCCGCAGACTCAGGCTGAACGCCTTTGCTGTCGCAGGAATAATCGGGGCGGTCGCGGCGGCAGTCTGGTTCACAGTCGCTCCCGCAATCCCGCGCCTGTATCTGACCATGACCGCCAGAAAGTATCTCCGTCAGCATTCCGCCGGTAATTATGAAGGCACCTACTGGATGCTTTCCAAGGCAGCCAGGTCCTTCACCAACCCGGATGAGTATATCCGGTTCAACCGTGAGTATTACTCCGGCAGGCAGGCCTGGCAATTCAAAAACATAAAACCCCTGCTAGTGGAAAAAGACGCGGCCCTTATCACTTACCAGCTCAAGGAAGGCACGGCTCCCTGGACAAACGACTATCTCTCCTTTACACGGGAAGACGGCACGTGGGTTCGTCCCTACATATTCAACCTTGTTGAGATGATAGAAGAAGCCGGAGCCGTGGGGGATTTCCCTCAGGCCCTGTTCCTTTCCCAGAAACTTCACCTGGTGGATCCTCTGGAACCGCGCGGACTGGGGTATCTCTGCGACACCGAGTACCAGATGGGGCTGTACGACAAAGCCGCTGAATCCTGCAAAAAAACCCTGGAAGCCAGCCAGCTTTTACCGGTGGGTTTCGACAGGCGGACGCTTTTAGGCTTCAAACTGGAACTGGCAAACAGCCTCAAACATATTAACAGGACCAAGGAAGCCCTTGCCGAATATACTGCCCTTCTGGCCGAAAAAAACCTTCTGCCTGATGAAAAATGCGGCCTGCTGAAAGAACGGGCCGACAGCCACGCTTTGCTTTCCGACTATGACGCCGCTCTGCTGGACTGGACTGAAGCCCGGAATTTCTGCACACCGAAGGAACCGGAAAAGGTCGCATTCATGATAAAGTGTCTTTCCGGGAATGCAGCCGAACAGGCGATTTCCTTAGCCCAGAAGGCAAGACTCACAGCCGGAGCACCCACCTTCATGGAATGGAGCAAAGCCCGTCTCTCCGGTCAGGCTGCAACGGACCGGCCGCGCATAACGCCCGGGCAATCGAAGGATTCCTGGACGGCTGTCCATCTGAACGGAGCGGAATACAGGGTTATCCTCAGCCGGACCGGTAAAAAAGCACCCGTCGAACTGCTGCGGCTGAAGGCCGACCTGCTGCGTAATTCCATACTTATAGAACATCTGGAAGGAAACTGAAAATGAAAATTTTTGAAAAAGTGCTGGTTGCCAACAGGGGCGAGATAGCCCTGCGCGTCATACGCGCCCTCAGGGAGATGGGCATCCCGTCCGTGGCGGTTTATTCCGAGGCGGACAGGACTTCTCTGCACGTCAGGGAAGCAGATGAATCCGTCTGCATCGGCGCCGCGGCAGCGCGGGAAAGCTACCTGCGGATACCGGCTGTGCTGGCGGCCGCAAAAATGACCGGTTCAGCCGCCATACATCCGGGCTACGGTTTCCTTTCGGAAAATGCCGGATTTTCGAAGGCGGTTTCCGAAGCAGGCATGACTTTCATCGGTCCCGGGCCCAGGGCCATAGAAATGCTGGGTTACAAGTCCTCGGCCAGAAAAATCGCGATAAAACACGGAGTTCCGGTGACCCCGGGCACCATGAGCTGTGTCCGCAAGGATTTTAAAAAGGAAGCAAAAACAGTTGGCTACCCCCTGATGATAAAAGCAGCCGCAGGCGGCGGGGGCAAGGGAATGAGAATCGTGAGAATCCCCTCGGAACTGCTCCACGCCGTGGAAATGGCAGGTTCGGAAGCCTTGGCGGCCTTTGGAGACGCCTCCTGTTACTTTGAAAAGTACATAGACCGCCCCAGGCATGTTGAAATACAGATAGCCGCCGATTCCCGCGGCAATATTGCCGCCTTCCCGGAAAGGGACTGCTCCATACAGCGGCGGCATCAGAAGCTCCTGGAAGAATCCCCTTCCCCCGCAGTGGACCCTGCCCTCAGGAAAAGGCTGGCCGATGCAGCCGTCAGGCTCGTGAAAGCCTCAGGCTATACCGGCGTCGGAACCGTGGAATTTCTCCTGGACAGGGAAGGCCGCTTTTATTTCATGGAAGTGAACACGCGCCTCCAGGTGGAGCATTGCGTGACAGAAATGGTGACAGGAGTTGACTTGGTGAAGGAACAGATACTTATAGCCGCCGGGGAAAAACTGGGTATATCCGCGGAAAAAGCCCTGCGTCCCAACGGCCATGCCATAGAGCACAGAATAAACGCCGAAGATCCGGCCAGGGATTTCGCCCCATCGCCCGGGAAAGTGACGGAATGGATACTGCCCGGCGGCCCCGGAGTCCGCGTGGACACCCATATTTACACGGGTTATACCCTGCCCGTCTATTACGACAGCCTTCTTGCCAAGCTCATAGTCTGGGGACCCGACCGCAAAACCGCGCTGGCCAGGAGCGCAAGGGCACTTTCCGAATTCCATGCAGGCCCCATGCCCACCACAATAAGCTTCCATAGGCATCTGGAGGAAAGCGAGGAATTCGCATCAGGGGATGTCGACACCGGTTTCCTGGACCGCATGCTGCTTAAGAAAGAACATGTTAATACCTAAGTTTAAAGTGTAGAGAGAGCACCGTTTTGACGAGCCATAGGCTCCTGTGACGGTGCGACCAGAGGTCGAGTGTAGAGCGGTAAATTGTGCTTTCGTGATTTGTAACCGGTGACTTGGTGTCCTGGCAACGTGGTGATTTTAAACTGCCTGCCCCAGGCGGAGTCGACGGGTAAACGGTATTTTATGATTTCCACAGGCAAAAAAATACTTTCAAGACCGGCGGGCGTTGCTTTCAGAAAAAAAGCTGCCGGCGCAGGTAAAACCGTTGTCTTCACCAACGGCTGTTTCGATATAATTCATCCCGGTCACGTAGCCTTGCTGGAAGCAGCCGGAAACATGGGCGATCTGCTTATGGTGGGGCTCAATTCCGACGCTTCCGTAAAGCGCCTCAAGGGTAAAGGAAGGCCGGTCAACGTTCAGAAGGACAGGGCAAGAGTCCTGGCGGCTCTGGAAGCCGTGAATGCTGTGGTGCTGTTCGGTGAAGACACCCCCTATGCACTTTTAAAGTCGCTAAGGCCGGACGTGCTGGTCAAAGGCGCCGACTACAGCCGGCGGGGAATAGTGGGAAGGAAATTTACCGGCAAAACGGTCAGGGTAAAACTGGTCCCAGGGAAGTCGACCACAGGAGTCATCCGGCGGCTCAGAAGCAGGCAATGAAACGGTGATATGTTGATCTGATGATACGGGAAACGATGCACATGCAAACTTATTATACTATCACCACCGCGGTTTTACATGTATTCTGGCAACCTGGTGACCTGTGACTTAATTCAGTCGGTTTTTTAATGTCGGTTTTTTAACTGACAATTCGTCCCTAATATAATAGAATGTTATAATTGTTAAAATCTGAGTTTTAATTGCTAAATTCTCAATTTTTTAAATGTTGGGGGAATTGTCCGGAGTCCGGGATCTGAACTGAATTTTATGTCCGATTTATTTGAAAAATGCAATGGGTTCACCGTGGTCCGCCACCTGAAGAAGGAGGGTGTTTATGCCTACTTCACGGAACTGGAATCAGAGCAGGCGCCGGAAGTAAGCATCAGGGGCAAAAAATTGCTCATGATGGGCTCCAACAATTACCTGGGCCTGGCCAGCGACCCCAGAATGAAGCAGGCCTCTATTGCGGCCATTGAAAAATACGGCACAGGCACCGCCGGCTCCAGATTCCTGAACGGCAACACCGTCCTCCATACCCAATTGGAGGGAAAACTTGCAAAATTCAAGCACCGCGAGGCCGCCCTTATCTATGCCACCGGCTACCAGATGAACCTGGGAGTGGTCTCCTGCCTTGTGGGCAGGGGCGACGTAGCCATAGTGGACAAGCTTGACCACGCCAGCATACTTGACGGCTGCAAGCTTTCCATGGGAGACGTAAGGCGTTACCGCCACAATGACATGGAAGACCTGGAAAGAATCCTGAAATCCGTTGATGACGACCAGGGCAAACTTGTGATAGTCGACGGGGTGTTCAGCATGGAAGGAGATATCTGCCCCCTGCCCGATATAGTGCGCATCTCCAGGAAATACGGCGCAAGAGTGATGGTGGACGACGCCCACGCCACAGGAGTGCTGGGAGAAAAGGGCAGAGGCACCTGCGAGCATTTCGGCATGGAAAACGGCGAGGTGGACATAGTCGTGGGGACCTGCTCCAAGAGTTTCGCTTCGGTCGGCGGCTTTGTTGTTGGAGACAGCCGCACTCTTCAGTACATACAGCACACATCCCGCTCGATGATTTTTTCCGCAGCCCTTCCCCCCTCATCGGTCGCTTCCATATCCAAGGCCATAGATATAATAGACAGCGAGCCCCACCGCCGGGAACAGCTCTGGGACAACACAAAACATCTCATGGACGGCTTCAAGTTTATGGGTTTTGACACAGGCATCACCGCAACTCCGATTATTCCCATAATGATAGGCGACGACATGCAGGCCTTCGCCATGTGGAAAACCCTCTTTGAAGCCGGCATTTTCACCAATCCCATAATAAGCCCGGCAGTTCCCCCGGGAAAAGCCCTCATACGCGTGACTTCCATGGCCACCCATACAAAGGAACAAATGGACCGTGTTCTCAACGCCTTTGAAGATTGTTC
Organism: bacterium; assembly: GCA_043817835.1. Taxonomy (GTDB): domain Bacteria; phylum Elusimicrobiota; class Elusimicrobia; order Elusimicrobiales; family CAZFMJ01; genus JBDRGJ01. The sequence continues at coordinate 6,452 of JBDRGJ010000182.1, read as the reverse complement.
AAAGAAATTAAACATCGCCAGGAACGGCCGCAAAACCGCCGTAGCAAAATAACTAGTGTCCCAGCCTCTGGAAATAAAAGAAATCCCGGATTCAAGCCTGAAACCTTTCGTTGAATTTCCCTATTCCTTTTATGTTTACGACCCGCAATGGGTCCCTCAGCTCAAAAAAGACTTCCTGCACCTGCTGGATATCTCCCACCCCTTCTGGAAGCACGCGGAAAGAAAGCTGTTCATGGCCTATCGCGGCCGCAAGCCTGCGGGGACTGCAGCCGCTATAGTAAACCGCGCCCATAACAGCTTCCAATCGGAAAAATGCGGCTTCTTCGGCTTTTTTGAAACTGAAAACGACCCGGCCGTGTCCCGCGCCCTTCTTTCAGCCTGTGAAAAATGGCTGAAGGAAAAAGGCATGGAAATCATGCGCGGCCCCATGAGTCCTTCCACCAACGAGGTCTGCGGCATGTTGCTGGAGGGTTTTGACTCCCTCCCCGCGATGATGATGCCGTACAATCCCCCCTACTATCTGAAACTTATGGAGGATTACGGCCTGGCCAAGGCAATGGACCTGCTGGCCTACAGGCGTTATTCCGCAGAAGCTGTGCCGGAAAGGTTTGAAAAAATAATCTCGCGCATGAACAGGGACGGCAAGGCCAGAATACGGTTCGCCGATGTAAAGCGTCTGGACAGGGAACTGGCGACCCTGAAGGAAATTTACAACGACGCTTGGGAAAAGAACTGGGGCTTTGTCCCCATGACTGACGATGAAATAGACGATATGGCGGCAGGCATAAGGCCGATACTCAGGCCCGAGCACCTTTTTTTTGCGGAAATTGACGGAGTCCCGGCCGGCTTTACCCTTATCCTGCCTGACGTCAACATGGCGCTGGCCGGGACAAAAGGCCGTCTCACGCCTTTCAATATAATCCCCTTCCTTTTACGGATGCGCAGAATCAGCAGGGGACGTCTTATGGCCCTGGGAGTTAAGAAGGACTACCGAAACCGCGGGATGGAACTTCTCCTGATCAAGCAGTCCATCATGTCGTCAAGGAAGCTGGGCTGGGAATACGGAGAGCTTTCCTGGATACTTGAAAACAACGAAAAGACAAACCGCATCATAGAACTGGCCGGCGGAAAAGTTTATAAGAAGTACAGGATTTACGAGAAGCGGATTTAAGAATACAGAATACAGGAGTCGGAATACAGAAAAATATCATATACTCCCCAGGCACCTGACACATTATGGAACTGGGAAGGCGAAGGAAACCGTCGGATTGCCCAAAATGTTACAATAAAAAAAGATTTCTGATGAATAATCAAAAAATAGAAGCTATGCGCCAATGGGTTGCGCGCTGGAAAAAGGCCGGGCCGGAAATCGAACGCATCCGCAGGGAGGAACTTGTCCATATCGATATCCGACAGGCCATTGAATCGCTTGAAGACGCTTTTCAATCCGCTATCCGCCATTTCCCCCCGAAACCAGCAACCGGTCTGGTGGACCAGCAACGCTGGTACAAAAGGTTAAGGCATTGAAAACACTGTTTCAGACAGCCCTGGAGCTTCAAAATTTTTTTGGCGGCAAGAATTGGCGTTTCTGCTTTATCGGCGGGCTGGCGCTCCAGCGGTGGGGAGAAGCCCGACTGACGGTTGATGTGGATGTCGCGCTATTGACGGGATTCGGCTGCGAAAAAGAATTTATCAACGCTCTGCTCGGCGCTTATCCCGCCAGGATTCCGGATGCGGCCGGGTTCGCTCTTGAGAACCGCGTCCTCCTGCTGAAATCCGCGGGCGGAGTGGGAATCGATATCGCCCTTGCCGGCTTGCCTTTTGAGGGAGAAACCGTACAACGGGCAAGCGTGTTTGAATTCCTTCCGGGCATGAAGCTCTTAACCTGCTCCGCCGAGGATTTGATTGTTATGAAAGCGTTTGCCGACCGTACGCGGGACTGGTCTGATGTTGAAAGCATTATTGACCGGCAACAGGAAAAAATAGACAAGCAGTATATTATGGCCCGGCTTTCGCCGCTTTGCGATTTAAAAGAAGCCCCCGAAATCCTTTCCCGCCTTAACAATCTCTTAAAAAAATGAAGTGTTTCCGTCCCCAATCTGTCATTCTCTGAGCAACGTCCCGCATGTCCCTTTGAATCCGGCTTCGAATTTCTTTCGCATCATATACTGACCTCCTCCGGTGTTATTTTATCCTCTTTTTACACCTTAGGTCAGCCTAAAAAGTGGTCCAGTTTTTCCCGACTATTATAGTTGTTTCGCCTCTGTTGTGACTCAATAATCTTTCATCCGGATTTTTGCTTAAGCCTACATAAATTCCGGCATCGACCAAACTCTTTATGCAATATACGTAATAATCCTCGCTCATTTACAGCCGAATGCTCCCTGCCTGACTGAACTGCGCGCAGGGCAGGCAGGCACCATTGAGCTACCGGGGAATCTAATACTGCGATGTTGATACGATGATACGTTGATAAGTCGATATATATTGAACACCTGTCAGCTTATCACCATATTATCCTATCAACCTTACGTTTCCTCTCCGCCTCCGGCGGAAGCTGCCGGGGAATATAACAATACTGCGTTGATAAGATTATACGGTTATAAGTTGATATGGATTAGCCCGTATCAACTTATCATCACATCAACGTATCAACAGTTTTGTGCGATACATTATACTTATTTTTTTGATAAACTTATTTCACGCATGTCTGATACCGCAGAATACTACAAAAGCATCCTGGACAACCTAACCGGAGGGTTGGTCAGCATTGATATGGACGGGGAAATAATCTATATCAATCCCACGGCCGGGAAAATACTTCACATGGCCGACCCCCATCAGTTCATCGGCCGGCAATTCAAAAAGGCTTTTATGGATTTTCCGGCGCTGTGCGATGTGATAATAGAAACCCTTAAAACCCACAAAACAGTCCACCGGTCGGAGGTCTCTATATTGCACGGCAACACGCCGCTTATAATAGGCTACAGCACTCTGCAGGTAAAAAACGGAAAGGGGACTCTGCTGGGCATCGCAGTCATTTTTCAGGATATTACTTTTGCCGCCGCCCCAAAAAAGGCCTGACACTATGAATGAAATTAAAATACAGAAACCGGCACAACTTCCTCAGGAACAGCTGAACAATGAAAGCGGAGTTTCACACCTAGTCCAGGTTCTCTTCTGGGGAATGCTCATTACCGCGTTCACGGCAGCCTGGATTCTGCCGATTCTTCTTAAAATGCCTGAAAGGAACGTGCAACGCTGGATAATGACAGCGATGATTCCTCTGCTTGCCGCTTTTATCTGGAAACTGAGGCGATGAAATGGGCGTAAAATTCCGGGATTACTACGAGACATTGGGAGTCCAGCGCTCCGCCACCCCCGATGAGATAAAACAGACTTACCGGCGCATGGCCAGGAAATATCATCCGGACCTGCATCCGGAAGCGCAAAAAAAAGAGATGGCGGAAAGGTTTAAGGAAGTCAACGAGGCATACGAAGTCCTCTCCGACAGGGAAAAACGCGCCAAGTACGACCGTCTCGGCGCCAACTGGCAGAACGGCCAGGAATTCACACCGCCTCCGGGCTTCAGACAAAGGACCTCCCGCCCTGCGGAGGGCATGGGCGGCTTCAGTGATTTTTTTGAAGCCATATTCGGCGGAATGCACGGCAGCGGTTTTGAATCAGCCTTCGGAGGGATGGAAGAGACCGGAAGGGATGTGGAAGCCGAACTGACTCTTTCCCTTGAAGACGCCATGTCCGGGGGACGCAAAACGATTTCCATGCAGTCTTCCGCAGTCTGCTCCTCATGCGGCGGCCAGGGCCGTGTCCAGCGGCGCATCTGTCCGTCCTGCGGCGGGCTTGGTAAGGTCAGCCGCCCCGCGACGATTACAGTCAATCTGCCCAAAGGCGTAAGGGAAGGAACCCGCATGCGGATAAGGGGCCAGGGTTCTTCCGGCCCCGGCGGAAGCAGGGGAGACCTCTATCTGAAGATCCGGCTTTCCCCCCACCCTGACTACCGCGTGGTCGGGGCCGACCTGGAAACGGATGTGACCGTCATGCCCTGGGATGCTGCCCTAGGCGCGGACATAGAGGTTTCCACGCCTTCCGAAGGAACTGTTAAGATAAAGCTTCCCCCGGGCTCTCATTCCGGACGGAGGCTCAGGATTTCCGGCCGGGGACTTTCAGCGAATGAAGGACTCCGGGGCGACCTGTATGCCGTGGTGAACATCGACATACCCCGCCGGCTGACCACGGAACAGGAAACGCTTTTTAGGAAACTAAAAGGGTAGAGGGTAGAGCAACCAAAAAACATTGATTTACAGACAGAGACCCCGCATTGATTCAGGTGCGGGGTCTCTGTCTGTATGAATTAGGACCGTTATGAATTATACCGTAGCGGTCACCTTTTTTTCTTCTTTTTTGCCGATTTCGCAGTGCATGGCTGCGATTTGGACGTAAACGCTTCTGCGCCAGACTGTTTCGGCTTCGGCAAGCTTAAGCAGCATTGCGGCCCTTTCAGGGTCCGATTTCATCAGCGTCATGAATCTGACTTCGCCTTTCATGAATTCCTCAAGCGATATGACAGGCTCGCCGCTGTCGAGTGAAAGCGGATTTTTCCCCTGTGCTCGCAGTTCGGGATTGAACCTGAACAAGGGCCACCGGCCGCACTGAACGGCTTTTTTGGCCGCCGCCATGCCTGAACGCATGTCTATTCCGTGAGCTATGCAGTGTGAATAGGCCACTATAAGGGCAGGACCGTTGTAATTTTCAGCCTCGGTCATGGCTTTCACGGCCTGATTCATATTGGCACCCATGGATATGCTGGCCACGTAGATATTGCCGTATGTCATGGCTATCATGGCAAGGTCTTTTTTCGGAAGCGGTTTACCTCCGGCCGCGAACTGGGCCACTGCGCCCATGGGGGTGGATTTTGACATCTGTCCGCCGGTATTGGAATAAACTTCGGTATCGAGAACCAAAGCGCGCACTTTTTTGCCGGAAGCAAGAACATGGTCCAGTCCGCCGTAGCCTATGTCATAGGCCCAGCCGTCTCCGCCCACTATCCAGGTGGATTTCCTGACAAGGTAGTCGGCAAGGGACATCATGCGTCTGGAGTCGTCGTCCGTGCTGCCCCTGAGAAGTTTTTTAAGGTCGGTTATCCTGCCCCTCTGCTGTTCCACGCCTTCCCAGCCTGACTGGTCAGCGCCCAGTATGTCTTCAACCAGTTTTTTGCCGGCTGAAAGCGGACCCGACGCCAGGGAAGAAAGCAGTTCCCGGCTCTCCTCAGCCAGTTTGTCGTAAGCCAGGCGCATGCCGAAACCAAACTCGGCATTGTCCTCGAACAGGGAGTTTGACCATGCAGGGCCCCTCCCGTCTTCGCGTACGGCATAGGGAGTGGTGGGAAGGTTTCCGCCGTAGATGGAGGAGCATCCGGTGGCGTTGGCAATGGCAAGGTGATCGCCGAAAAGCTGGGTCAGCAGCTTCACATACGGCGTTTCACCGCAGCCTGCGCATGCGCCGGAAAATTCAAACAAAGGCCTGACCAGCTGGCTGCCCTTTATAGTGTCCCGTTTTACTTTGGGAGAACCTGTGTCCCTGAGTTTAAGGAAGAACCTGAAATTCTCCCTTTCGGCTGTCCGCAAAGGCGGCTGGGGATTCAGATTTATGGCCTTGCGGTCTGTCTTGTTACCCTTTTCGTCTTTCCCGTAAGCCGGGCAATTAAAGACGCAAGATCCGCAGCCTGTGCAGTCTTCCACCGCAACCTGAACGGTTAACTTCATTCCTTTCAGTTCGCCCCTGCCATCCGTAGATTTGAATGAAGCCGGTGCGCCGGAGAGTTCCGCCGCGTCGTAAGCCTTGATGCGTATGGCGGCGTGCGGACACACCAGCGAACAGATGCCGCACTGTATGCATATATCCGGGTTCCATACCGGGCTTTCAAGCGCGATGTTTCTTTTTTCGTACTGGGAAGTGGCTGTGGGATATGTTCCGTCTGCCGGAAATGCGGAAACCGGGAGTTCATCGCCCCTTGAAGCGATAATCTCTCCCAGCACGTTTTTTACGAATTCCGGCGAATTCCCGGATACTATGTGCGGGCGCCGCACCTTGGAAGTGACCGCTGAAGGAATCTTCACCTGTTCTATCGCGGCTATGGTAAGGTCAACAGCCTCGTAATTTTTTTTCACTACGTCCTCGCCTTTGCGCGAATATGTCTTTTTAATGGCTGTTTTGACCGCTGTTACGGCCTCATCTTTGGGCAAAACGCCGGATATCGCAAAAAAAGCGGTCTGCATGATAACGTTTATCCTGCTGCCCATGCCTGTTTTTCCGGCTATATCGACGGCATTAATAACGTAAAACCTGAGTTTTTTTGCGATTATCGATTCCTGAACTTCCGCCGGGATTTTATCCCAGACTTCCGATGCCGGGAAAGGACTGTTAAGGAGAAA
>JBDRGJ010000181.1:0-9013 GCA_043817835.1 bacterium | reverse complement strand
GGGCGAGGAATTCGGGATAACGCTCCGGCGCGGGAGGATCGAGAAACGGGCCATAATGGAACAGTCGTCCAGGAAACACGATGCTTATATGCTGGCGGTGACTAAGGACGGGCGTGAGATAGGGAGCCATCATTTTCTTGTAACGGATACGGGTATTATGGATACGAACCTGAGATTTTCCTGGGATCCTCTTGACGGGCCGAACTGGGGTCTTGAGGTAAGCGAGGAACACCGCGCGAGGGGCATAGGGTCTTTTCTTGTCACTCTGGGTGAGTGTATAGCTTACAGGCATGGCGCTAAACTGCATTATCTGAGGCCCAGGGACAAAAAGGGCGGCGGCGTGGACGAGGGCCTTGATAAGTTTTATAAAGGCCTTGGGTTCGGTAATTCTTCCAAATATAAAAGAATATATCTGAAAGAACTCGGTACCCTTACGGGCGTTACGCCTATAACCCTTCCCCGGATATACGATAACCTGGCGTATGGAAAGCGGGAACACGGTTTCGATATCGGCGAGCTGATAAAGACAGGCGAAGCCGTCTACCGGTTTGGCGTGGAACCGGCGGAGGGCCCGGCGGAAGAACTGGATATCAGACTGGACCGCGGCAAAGGACGCGTAAGATCTATCACTTCCAGGGCGGATGAGGATAGGGAGTTTTATATGCTTTCCGTGTTTAAAGGAGGAACACAGATAGCGCAGTACCACTATAGCCTTGGGCAGACAGGTATTATGGAGTGCAGCAGAAATTTAGTGACCGGGGGTATAAGCATGCTGGGCTTGTGCGCGGAGCTCGATTACCGCGGGAGGAATATAGGAGCTTTCCTCGTAACTCTCGGTGAGGAGATAGCGAGATGGAAAGGGGCCCTGAAGCAGTATGTAAGACCAGCCGGTGATCCGGAAAGTGACGCCAGAAAGAGGCGGGAGGCGTATTATGAGTCGCTGGGTTTCACCGTATCGCGGGACTGTCCCTGGTTGATGGAGAAAGCCGTCGGCGGTCTGCGCGGCCTGAGCGGCATAGTCAGGGATGAAAAGCATAAAGCCATGAAAGAGGCCGGCATCAAGGTGCGGCCCGAATGGCGGCTCCTCCCCCAGGACGAACTGGACGCGAGAATAGAGCAGGCTTTATCCGCGGGAGATAAGAGTACGTTATTCTCCCGTTTCAAGGGCTTTTGTAAGGATATGCGGAAAAACGGTAAAGGGTTCCCGTGGGTGAGCGCCGTTTGTCTTATGCCGGGAGGGTTCGGTGCCGGTATGGCGGTGGATTGGCGCACTGCCCTCGCTCTCGGCGTAGCGTGTATCGCCGTCGTGTTCGTTGCGCGCCTGCTCAGCCGGAAGTGCGGTGATACTTCCCCGGGAAGCGTCTCTCGCATGAAGGAAGCGTTTCTGCCGCCGCCGGGCGCCATGATGGTCCCGGATTCAGGGTTCCGCCATGTTACCGATCGCGGAAAGAAGCGGATCGTCACGATGGACCTTCGCGCGAATGAGGATAGATACCGGTCGGGCAAAACCTTCGTTTCCCTGCTGAAAGCCGGGAGCATTTTGCTCGCGGCGGCTATCCTGCTGGGAACAGGCGCCTGGGCTGAAGTCTGCGGAGAAGCTATTTGGCCGGCGCTTGGAGGGCAGTTGTCTGATTGGCTGGAAATCATCCGAAATTATACGGGAGGCCTCCAAAAACTTTTCGGAGGATCTTCCGGAACCCTCTTCGGCATGGGCATGCTCGTTACAGGTATGTTAATAGGCGCATCGAGTCATTCTGCCGGAGAATCCGATACAGAAGCGCCCGTTATAGAATGCAATCCGGATTTTAAGGGAATTCCTGAAGTCCGGCTGGAAGGTGCCATAAAAGAAAAGTTGAAAAAAGAAGTGTCCGAAGCCCTTGGCCGGGGGGTGCAGGCCAGTGTAAGATTTTATTCAAATGAATATAGGGTTATCAGAAACGCCATCAGGCTTGGATTTACCTCGCCGGAAGGCAGGAAAAAGATGTCGTTTATGGCAGGGGACTGCTTAAGGGAATGCCTGGCGGGAAAACGTGAGGGCGTAACGTTTGAGCTTATGGAATCTGTTGAGGGTATAAGTGACGCGGATTATCCCTATATAATCATCACCTTAAAAGAGCCCTACCTTCTTGAACATGATGATCTTGAAGGTGTGGCTGTAAGAAAATTCTATGTTTATCCCACATCAGGGTATTTAGCGGAGAACATTCCCCGCCGGAATTTAAACGCAAAAAGCGTATTGGATTTCGTTATAAAGGGCGGAGTAGAGGTGTATCCAGATGTTCTTGTGCTTAAGGATGAGGATGCTGTCCTGGAGTTCGTATCGGCAGTTACACCTGAAAATGACGGTTATTTAGAATTGATAGTTCCGGAAGAAAGCCGCCCGGCATTAACGGCCCGGCTGCGGGAAGAGAGGCGTCAAGCGGCGATAATATATGAAGCTGAAAACCGGAAAAAAGCCGCCGGGATCATACAGGCTTTTGACCCGAATGCCTGTAAAGACAGGAAAGCTCTTGAAGATGCGCGAGCAAAGGCCCGATCCGCGATAGAAGCGCTTAAACTCGAGAATGAAGCAGGGCCGCTTAATGAGCTGGCTAAGAAGTTTAAGGCAAGAAACGATATCTTTATTGCAGAGGAAGCAGCGGTCCGTGAAAAAGAAAATCAGGAAAAAGCCGCCGGAATCGTGCAAGCTTTTGATCCGAATGCCTGTAAAGACAGGGAAGCTCTTGAAGGGGCGCTCGCAAAGGCCCGATCCGCGATAGAAGCGCTTGAACTCGAGGATGAGGCAGGGCCGCTTGGTGAGCTAAATGGGAAGTGTGCGCCAAGAGATGAAGAACTTAAGCTTGCCGCATCCGCAGCAGGCGCTGTACAGCCTGAAGGAGCGGCAGCGCGGGCTGCAGCAATAAGTGAAGCCCCGCAAACAGGGCCGGTCAACCTTGCGGCAGAGAAAGCCGTGGGGCGGGAGACTGAAGTTACAGGAACAAAACTTGATGCCCCTGCAGGGCCGGCGCCGCGATTACCGGTTCGATCGGACTTACCGGAAGCTGCCGCATCGTTTTCTGCGGATGGATTTGAGGAGCTTTCCGGAGCCATTTTTGATGGTCCGGTTGTACCGGAAACAGATCCGGCCTCGCATTTATCGCCCGTAGCGCCGGAGATAATAGAAAAGGCCTTAAGCCTTGCCAGAAAAACGAGTAAATGTCTGGAATCTAATGTGCCCACTGTAAAGCGGACATTCCCTGTGAGGGCAGAAGAATTTATCAAGATATTAACCGATGAATTTCCGGAAGATGTCAGGATGGCGGTTTTAGAAAAAGCCGCAGAGACTATAGCGTTCTACGATCCTTCCATTAAGTGGGATGTCGGTATGAATCCACTCGCGGAAATCCTTCCGCTTAACATAAAGCCTGATCCTGAAGATAAAGAAGAAAATGCCCGAAGGAAAAGAACTGTCAGAAGGGACAAACTTTACGGGCTTGTAGCCGCTTTCTTATATTATTACGGCACGCCTGACGAGAGAGGAAAAATAAGAAACGACTTTGCTGTGGCCGAGGCTTGCTCCCCAAGGCCCGTGCCCGGACACCCGGATATGACAGAGGCGCCCGGATTACCCGGTTTAATGATAGATGACAGCGCGATGAGAAAAATAAGGGCTATTATTTCGAAATACGCTAAATTGGACGGGATCGCAAATGAGCTGGCAGAGCTTGATAAAGGAGTGAGTCGCCATGTTATCCGGGAGACGTGGCGTTTAAATGCGGATATATTGAAAGATTTTCAGGAATTACCAGTCAGACTGCAAGAAGCGCTTTTAGAATTAAGCGCTCAAGTAGCGGTAAGGTATAGCAAGACAAATGACTTGCCCTTCAACTGGGAGGGTAATGGCGAAAGCCTGAGGGGCCGGCTGGGTCAACTGCAAGTTGCGGTTGAAATGGGACGCGACGGATTAAATCCGCCCGGCACGAATGTCGTCGGTATCTCCGATTGTATACAAATCGTTGTAGAAGCATTATTCGGCTCCGGCAATAGCAGGGTACGCGGGTATAAAGAATATAATATAGGCCCCGCGATGCCTGATGCGGCCGATACTGTACCCGCGGCCTCAGCGTCAGCCGCTGATGAGGTTGTCCTTTCCACACCTGATACAAATGAGGCCGTAATGCTCGCGAGGGAGGCAATGAGCTGCTTAAATTCAAGCCAGAAAGTTCAGATAAATATATACCACATAAAGGCAAAAGATTTTCTGGTGATATTAAGAGATAAGCTGCCCGACGCGACAAGAAGCGCGGTTTTAGAAATGGCCAGAGACACAACGGCCTATTACGATCCTGCCATAACGTGGGATGATCCTATAGCGCATTTAAATGATGCTATCTCGCTTTGTGAGAAACGCATTCTTGACAGGCACGGAATGGATAAACGCAGGACTGTAGTTCGCGGCATGGCATACGCTATCATGTATTATTACGGCACAGAAGAGGAGAAAATGAATATTCGTAAGGCTTTTGAGGAAGCTGAAGCAAGCCGCCCCAGGGTCATTGAAGGCATGACCCATATACCCGGATTACCTCCTATCGGTGAGCCGGCCATGAGAAAAATAGAAACCGCTATTAATGCATACAAAGAAGCGGATAAGATCACTCAGGAGGCCATTGAGCTTCAAAAGGATGTCAGGTGGCAGGATAACAGAACGCGATGGAGATATGCGGGCACATTATTAAACATAATAAATGACCTGCCAAAGACACAGGAGGGGATACTGGAAGTTATACTGGAGGTAAGCGCTCAAATAGCGGTTAAACGCAGCGAAGAAAAGGGCGTCAAATACACCTGGCGCGGCGATATCGGCACGCTTAAAAATAAACTGTTCCATCTGGTTGTACAAACGGAAGGAATGCTTAAAGATCCCGCCCCTGTGTCATCGGAGATGGTGGCAATCACTGATTCCTTAGGGTTTGCTTTTGCGTATTTATTCGGAGCTGATGCTGAAAGAGTAGACTTGAGAAGGAGGTATGATTTACCGCTACGAACTCATGCCGATACGGGAGTAGGTAAGGAAGCCCCGATAGATTTGGCCACGCAAAAGATAATAGACGCGACCAATCGGCTCCTTGAACGGTCGGACAGGGATATAATAGAATCTGAAAGGGAGAAAAGAAGACTGAATGGCGTTGTGGCGCCTGCCGGTACGTCGGCGCAATATACCAAAGATGTCAAAGCGCAACATGAGCTTGTCAGAAAGATAACTGAAGATGCGGGAGAATTTGCGCGTGTTCTCTTGGAAGATTTGCCATCCGAAATAACACAAAAAGTTTTAGATGAAAGCCGCAACGTCAGACAGCGCTATCTGGATGAAGATAATCAGCATGCCCGGATAAAATGGGATGGCGCCAGAGAAAGCCTGGAAAAGCTTTATAAAAAACTCAGGGCTAAAATAGAACATAACGCCAAAACGGGGGCTGTAATAATAGGGCTTGATCATCCTCAATACGCCATAGTGCTGTTTTTAAGAAATGCTTTTGGCTTATCCTTCGGAGATCCGGTAACAAAGAAAGCTATAGCAAGGCATCTGGGGATAGAAATTGAAGATGAGGAAAAAAACGAGGCCCTCGAAGATGAGGCCCGTGAAAAAATATTTCTGGAAGAAGATGTTGAAATGATGACAAGGGAAATGGCGGAGCAGGCGGCAAACGTTATAGACCATAATGATTATAAGGGCCCATTTGTTGTGTGGGTAGGCAAGATAGGTAAGGTTTACGCTACACTCATGCAACACAAATTACATGTTTCGGTCGGGCTTTTGCCTGACCAGCGTCCCGGCATAAAATTGGCTCACTATATGAGAGAAGCCGGGATCATCGGTGTTGAGTTGGCAAAACCTTTCAATGAGGAGAAGACGCCCTGGGGCTTAAGGTTGACCTTTAGGAAGAATTTGAGTGTATTGGAAGGGTTTCCGGAAGAAATCGGTCAGCATAAAGATATGATCATATTTATAAGAAAAAAACCTGCCCCGGCCGAGACTTGGGCAGACGAAGCCGTTGACTGGTCATTAGGGGCTTTCCTTGGCATGCAAGAACTGGCAGCCTTAGCGGCTTCCATGAGGCCGGTTACAGAAGCTGTAAGTTTTGAGGATATCTATGCCTTTGCGCGTGATGAAAGAGTAATACCGTCTAATATCGCATATGTGATTCCGGATGTCCGGTCGTTAGAGCTATTTGTCTCAAGACTCGGCGGGACAAAAGCCCAGCAGGAAAAACGCAGAAAAAGGCTTATCGGCACTCCCAAAAAGCCGGCAGCAGGCGGGGGGGGGAAGTCTGCCGGAAGAAGGTACGCTGCCAGGGCGAGCGGCGAGAGAAGGTACATCTCAAGTGAATTTAGAACAGGAGACGCGGAAACCAAGGCCAGAAGAAAGGCAGAGGAAATAATCAGTAAGTTCAGAGAGCTGGCAGCAAGCGAACATATCGATAGCGTTGGTTTAACGGCTGCCTATAGAGAGAGTCACAGGAACTTTGAGCCCGGTGATACAAGGATAAAGCTTCCTTATAAAGAAGAATACGGAATAATACTCAGCGGGTTATACAGAGAGCGCATTGTACAGGTTAAAGCGGAAGAGGGGAAAGAAGCCGTAAAAGAAGAAGCGGCAAGGGATGTGATTGAGGGTTTTAAGGCTGTTAAGATGTCAGAAGGCAGAGGAGCGCTTGCTTTACTCGATGAAGCCTACGCTGAAGCGCTCCGCAGGATAGAAGGTTTAAGCCTTAAAAAAGAAGCGGCGTTTCTCGCGGCTCTTGAGGCAGAACGGGACAGGAAAGCCGGTGAATTTAAGAAGGCCCAGTCAGAACTCGCAATGGACGCTTTTATCCAGGCCGCTGAAGAAGCCGCAGCGGAAGCTGAAAACCCAAATAGAGATATAGACGGACTCGGAGATATCAGGGCCATACTCCTGGAGGCGCGCGATACTACTATTGAGGCAATAGATAGGCTTGGACTCGGAGGGGACGCCTCGGATAGAGTAAGAAGCCTGTACAGGGAAACAGACGATTCGCTTAAGAATGCGCAGGCAAGGTGTTTAGTAGCTTTATCTAACCGGGCTAATGAAGCAGCCGGGACAGAAGACGCGGAGAAAGGAATTGCCGCCGCAACCGCTCTGGATGCGATAAGCGATATATGCCGGCGCCTCGAAACATTAAGGGGAGACATAAGCGGCGCGGGGGTGAGCCGGGTGGCGCAAATAAGAAAGGATCTCGCCCAGATATACGAAGACCTGCAAGAAGTGTATCCGGCAAGAAAACAGGAAACAGATGAAAAAGAAACTGCCATCGGGCTTTTTGATGAAATTTCGCGGGAAATAGAAATAAGGGCAAAGGCCATAGAAGCTGAGATGGAAGAGCTCTGCCGTCCCGTAAGAAGCGCTCTGGCGGAAGTGTCCGGGAAAATAGAAAGCGCCTTAGAGGTTGGAGATCTCTCAGGAAAGCGGAAAACAGAAAGAAGCGCGTTCCTGGAAAGCGTAAGGCAGGGGTTGGAAACATCCGGGACGGATCTGGCGGGTTTAACAACACGAGCGGGAAGCGCGGGAAATGAAGATGCCGCGCAAATATTGAAAGCCGAAATAACCGCTCTAGAAAAACGCCTGGTCAGCGCTATCGCCCTTATGGAAAAAATAGGCGATTTCTGTGATTATGTAGAAGCGTTTAACAATTGGCCGGTTACGGGTGACCGTAGAGTGGTTTCGCATGCCCTTGTAAATACAGGCACAAGGCCTGCTCAGCTCGCAGGCGCTGTAAATGCCGATAGGTTGCTTTCGGAAATGGAGGAAAATCTTGCTCCGGGCAATCCCGATGCCCAAAGGCTCTTTGAAGAGCTTAAGCATATTCAGGAAGAGGTTTTCGCGGCAAAGGATGCTGAATACGATGCCGCTGTTAGGGAGAAAGAGCAAGCTGAGGAAAGGAGGCGGGAAGAAGAAGCAGAGCTTAGGGCTGGTGCAGGAGGATTTTTTATGACAACCCTTACCGCCCTGGGTGGAATTGCCATGAGGCTAAGATCTCTTAAAAACGGGCAAGGGTGCACGGTAGAAGACCTGCTTGCCATAGAAAAAGATATGCCGCAGCCCGAACCAAAGTTCAGCAGGTACATGTCTGAAGAACAAAGGGACCAGCTTAACCAGGCCGCGGATATAATCCGGGACGATCTTAATAAGCTATGGCCAATAGCGGTCGAAGTACTGTTTGAAAGGACAATGCAGGAAGCGGAAGAAATAGGGCAGGCCATAGAAAGAATGGAGGCCGCCTCTTACGCAAGAGGAGATATTATACAATTACGGACCCGGCTGAATGAGGCGCTCAAAATAGACGGGAAAATCTGGGTTCATTTTTCGGATACCCAAAGAGACTTTGTTCGGGATAGAAGAAGTTGTCTCGGAGGTAAATTAACCGGGCTTTGGGATAGTCTTGATACGGCTGAAGGCGGCGCGCCTGAGCTATCCGAAGGTCCCTTTATATTCAGAGAAGGGGATATCACTGCCGGGGAATCCTTAGGGAAAGATACCAGACGGACCGGAAGGAGAGACCGTAAAAGGGGAGGTAAAGGTGAGGCGCCTGCCGAGGATGAAGCGTGTGATGCTTCCGTCGCGGCCGAGAGGGAATCAGTTGTTGTTGATACCGGTTTCATAAGGGATGTTGTAGCAAGGATAAACTTGCCGACAGAAGGGCAACATGGAACGCTGACTGACTGTGTGGTAAGAGCTTTGGAAGTAAGGTTTAGAGGCGATCAAAGAGCGGAAGATAAGGCCTTAACTGAAGCATTAGGCATATTGGCAAAAGGCAATGTAACAGGCGTTGATTACTATAATTGTTTGTTGAAATTGAGTAGAACAGATTTAATGCATTTGAAGGGCGACCTGGAAATGACAGAGGCCGGACTTATGGAGCTACCGGATGAGGAAGCGCTGTTGACGTTAAACCGGCTTGTGGGAGAAGCCGCAATAGTTATAGCCATTGCCTCTTATGCGGGAGATGAGGGG
>JBDRGJ010000180.1:0-6041 GCA_043817835.1 bacterium | reverse complement strand
GGATGTGCAGCAGGAAGACCTGGACGTGAACAAATACTACGCGAGCATGATGGGAACCACCAAGCACGTCATGGGCTCGGTATACTCGACGGAAACCTTCCATCAGGTGAAGAGGCTGGCATCCATTATAGCGGGGTCGTGTGAATCACTCAAGAAAAATCCTTTTATTTCCTTTATAACCTGCTGGATGAGAAGCCCGCTGACGCTTGACCCGCACCCGACCAGCATCATGATGGAGGCGGTCAAAGCAGGCCTGCCTGTGGTTTTATCTTCAGCGCCCATGGCAGGCTCCACCGCGCCGGTCACATTGGCCGGTTGTCTAGTCCAGCTTCACGCAGAGATACTCTCGGGAGCTGTTCTCTCCCAGCTTGTAAATCCCGGCGCGCCGGTCATTTACGGCTATGTTCCCTCAGTTGCCAACCCTATGACCATGGGTTATCTCGGAGGTTCAGCGGAGTTCGGTCTTTTGAATGCCGCCGCAGTGCAGATAGCCGCGCATTTTGGCCTCCCGAATTACTCCTCAGCAGGGCTTACGGATTCCAAGCTTCCGGACGCCCAGGCGGGCGCGGAAAAGGCTTTCTCAGTGCTCCAGGTGGCTATGGCAGGAGGCAATTACATACACCATGCGGCAGGAATGCTTGAATCCATGCTTACGGTCTCATACGCCCAGTACGTAATTGACAACGACATAATCGCGATGGCTGTCAGGATACTTAAGGGCATCGAGGTGACTCCCGAGACCATGGCCTTCGACGTGATATCCAAAGTCGGCGCCGGCAACAACTATATTTCCCAGAAACACACAGCCAAAGGTTTGAGGAAGGAATATGTCTTTCCAAAGATTATGGACAGGGACCAAAGGAAAGAATGGAACAGCAAGGGTTCTCGCGACCTGTGGCAGAAGGCCGATGATACAGCCAAAGAGATCCTCTCATCCGAACAACCCTCAAGGATACCTGCCGAAGCTGATTCTGAGATAAGAAAAACATTCAACATCCTGTTGTAAAAAAGGAATAACTAAATGAACACTTTTAAAGGAGGAGCGTATAAGCCCCTCTCACCTGATGATATAAGGAAAATCCATGAGGCCTCGCTTGAGCTTTTAATAGAAGTGGGGATAAAAGTGCTTAGTAAAAAGGTGTTCGAGGTATTTCAAAAAGCAGGAGCGAAAACATACCCTGACAAACAGCTTGTCAAAATTCCCTACGGTGTGGTCCAAAGCGCCCTTAAGACCGTGCCAAA
This sequence comes from bacterium, assembly GCA_043817835.1. Classification (GTDB taxonomy): domain Bacteria; phylum Elusimicrobiota; class Elusimicrobia; order Elusimicrobiales; family CAZFMJ01; genus JBDRGJ01. The sequence continues at coordinate 4,799 of JBDRGJ010000180.1, read as the reverse complement.
GGAACTCATCCTCTACGGCCGGGAAGATAAATATAATCTCCACTGCTCCGGCAAAAACGTTTATATGGGCACCGGAGGCACGACCATCGACGTCATAGATCTTTACACCAACAAAAAAAGAAAAGCTCTGATGAAAGACATAAAAACCATTGCCCATCTTGTGGACGCCCTCGAGAATATTCATTTCTACGTGATACCGGTCTATCCCAATGACCTCAAGCCGGATGAGGTCGACGTCAGCCGGTTCTACGGGTCCATCCTCAATACGTCCAAGCACGTCATGGGCGGGATATTCACCTGGAAAGGATTACATAAGACCATCCAGATGGCCGAAGAGGTGGCAGGTTCCAAAGAGGAACTGAGGAAAAGACCGTTCATCTCGTTTATCGCCTGCATAATGAGTCCTCTTAAAATAGACAGTTTCTATGGAGACCTTCTTGTCGAGATAGCCAAGCAGGGGCTCCCACTAGCTGTTCCGGCCGAACCGCTCACAGGGCTTACCTCGCCGATAACACTGGCCGGAACACTCACCGGTCTGCACGCTGAGACACTCGCCAAGATAGTAATATCGCAGATGGTTAATCCCGGCACGCCGATAATGTATGCCTGCACAGCGAGCTCCACCGATCCCTGGACCATGAGGTATGTTACCGGTTCCGTTGAAATGGGGCTTATCAATGCTGCTGCGGCCCAGATGGCCCAGTATCTCAACCTTCCCAACTACACCACTTCCGGCATGACGGATTCCAAGGCGGTCGACGCCCAGAACGGCTATGAAAAAGCCATAAGCTCACTCATGGTCGCCCTTGCCGGCTCCAATTTTATACACGATTCAGCAGGGCTGGTGGAATTTGCGATGACCGCAAGTTATAAGCAGTACGTCATTGACAACGAGATCAACGGTATGGTCATGAGGGCTGTAAAAGGGATTGAGGTAAACAACGATACCATAGCACTTGATGTATTTAAGAAAGTGGGGCCTGGCGGCAACTTCGTCAGCCAGAAACACACTTCCCAATATATAAGGAAAGAACATTTTATCCCCAGGATAAGCGACCGTAAACCCAGGGGCGAATGGGAGGGAAACGGACGCAGAGATACAGAAGATATAGCGATAGCTGAAGGCAAAAGGATTCTCCAGGAGCACAAGCCCCTGGGACTGTCTGCTTCCGTAAAGGTGAAGATTAGGGACATATTTCCGGAGCTATGGATATAAAAACAGGGATATTGACAGACGTGCCTCTGCGCCTGGAACCCGCTGAATTTGTGTCCCGCGACCCACAACTCAAAAAAAGAATTTCTCCCAGAATGTTTAAGATCATCCGGGACATGACTTCTCTTGTGCATAGTTTGGCCAACCCCGCCGGATATTTCAGGATCGAAAAAATCAGGAAAAGGCAAAAGGGCAGCATTTTTCTGTCGGAGCAAGGTGGAAAATTCCCGCGGGAAATCGAGCTGAAGCTCAACAGGATATCAGCTGCTTTCAATCATTGCGAATACGCAGTTGCCTATATTTGCACAATCGGCGAAAGGGTGGAGGAAAGAATTGAAGAGTTTTGCAAAAAAGGCGACCCGCTGCGGACATGGCTTTTCGATTCAGTGTGCTCATATCTTGCCGAGAAACTGGCAGAGCGTGTGCAGAAGGCTGCGGTGAGCCGCTTTAAAAACATGAAGCCGACGAACAGGTTCAGCCCCGGCTACTGCGACTGGCATATTACACAACAGAAGAAGCTTTTTTGCCTATTTACCGGGATGGATATTGCGGTCTCTTTGAACAGCGCCTGCATGATGATTCCAAGAAAATCCATTTCAGGTCTTTTTGGATTGTGTAAAAAAACAGTCTCCGAGACCATTCCATGCAAGTCATGCCCAAAGAAGGATTGCCCCTCAAGAAGGGGATGAGCAGGAGGTAACTATGGCTGGAATTGCAGGTATATCAACAGACACAAAAACGGAAGAAATTGTCGGGCAGATGCTTGATACGATTAAACACCGCGGCCCTGACACTGTCAGGATTTTTAAGAAAGGGAAGACAGCTTTGGGCGTACGGGCTTCAAGGCTCGGCAGCGCCTGTGGTGATGGTTTTGCAAAAAAAGGCGATACCGCGGTCTTCTTTGACGGAGATATTTACAACAAGCGCGGAAAGGGGGAATCCGACGCGCAGGTTGTTCTGGATCTGTATGCCCGCCACGGCCGGCTGTTCCCGGCATATCTCGACGGGGTGTTCGCATGTGCCATCCTGGACGGGGACGAGGTTATTCTGGCGCGCGATTCCGTGGGTGTGAGACCGGTCTTCTACGGAAAAACCAGGGATGGAAGGTTTTGCTTTGCTTCTGAGATGAAGGCTTTGACTGGCGTTACGGAGAATATCAAGGAACTTCCCCCTGCGACCGTATATTCCTCGCAAAACGGCATGAGGGATGTGACCCCGCGCTATCCAGAGGTTGAAATCCCTGATAACCCTGAAAGCGCCGCAAAGAAATTCCGGGAATATCTTTTCCGTGCGACCGCCAAACGCCTTGAAGACGGAGCCGTGGGCGGATTGTTTTTAAGCGGCGGTCTTGACAGCTCTATAATTGCCGCGATAACGCACGAGCTTGATCCGCGGATACCTGCTTTTACGGTAGGAGTGAAAGGCTCCTCCGACATAAAGAACGCAAAGGTCATGGCCGGGCATATAGGGATAGAGCACCATGTGCGTACTTTCGGTATTGACGACATAATCAGTATGGTTCCCAGGGCTGTGAGGACGCTGGAATCCTTTGATGAGGACTGCGTGAGCGGGACCATAGCCAACCTGACAGCCTCCTCATTCGCCTTAAAAACCACCAACTGCATGCTGAGTGGCGAGGGCGCTGACGAGCTAAACGGCGGCTATCATCTGCTCAAGTCGATCCAGGATGAGGCGCAGCGTCTGAAGATGGTGCGGCGGTTGGTGGATATTGCCTACAACACTGCTGTCCAGAGATTGGACCGTTCCATGATGGGCAATTCCATCAACTACAGGACTCCGTTCCTTGATTCAGAGGTAACAGCCTTCTGCCTGCAAATTCCACTCCAGTGGAAAATCCATCCTGCAGCGGATGGAACGCTCATCGAAAAATGGCTTCTGCGGGAGGCATTCAAGGACATGCTTCCACACAAAATATACACTCGCAAGAAACTGCGTTTTTCAGGAGGAACAGGAACGGACAATCTGATGGATGAAGTGGCCAGGGGTAAACTGGCAGAGGGCGAATTCAACGAAAAAACCCGCCGCACGCCCGGAGGCTATTATCTCAACACTCCAAAGGAGCTCTGGTACTACAAGATTTTCAAAGAGAACTTTCCCTTACTTTCCTTTGAAAAACTGGTAGGCCGCTGGGATCCCAATAAATAGTTCCGGACTTAACAATCGGCGATAATGGCAATGCGGTACGATCACAAGCCGCATCCAGCCTTAATAATCTTTTCCAACGAATGTCACGTTCCCCCCGAAAACTGTATTAAACCCAGGTTTAAAAATTTGCTAACTTGAAGCCCTCCCAAAAGGAGGAAAAAATTCGATGAGGACCCCGCTTTCGATAAACTTTCGCCAATGAAGCTGCAACTTCTGCGCGAATCTGACCTCCGCGAGACCTTCTTGCGCGCCTCTGGCCCAGGCGGCCAGAACGTGAACAAGGTGGAAACCGGGGTACTGCTCACCCATATTCCGACCGGACTCTTCGTGCGTGTCACGGAGGAGCGCTCCCAGGCTCAGAACCGCCTCATCGCCCGCAGACGCATGGCCGAGAAGCTCGCGGCACGGGAAAGTGCACAGCGGGCGCGTCGAATCCATGAGGCCGAACGAGAGCGTCGGCGCAACCGCAAACGCAGCCGGGCGTCCAAGGAACGGATGCTCCAAGACAAACGCCACAGAGCCGCTCTCAAGAGCTCCCGACGGGTACGCCACGATGATTGAAGACCTTAATTGCCCCCTTGCCGGCCGCTGGATATGGACGCAATGTACTCGGTGGCAACGGATGATTTTCTGGCCAACATGGTTCCGGGCAAAACCAATGTGAAGGAAACCGGCGTATTGTCCAGAGATTTATTGATTGAAACAGTCAGGCTTTACTCCCCCCTGAAACCGCCGCCCGTGGGAAGAATACTTCTTCTCAAATAACGACACAAAAACATCCCGTTTTGTTGTAATATTATAGGTGAAATCTGCTTTTTTGGATGCATGCCGGTTGCCGGCAGTTATTTATGTTATTTAAAACAGCCTTGTTTTTCTGTTTTTGCTTTTCAAATACTGTCGCCCTAGCCTCAGGCCCCGGAACGACATCAGCCAATTTTCTGAAAATACCGGTGGGGGCGAGACAGACCGCGCTCGGCTCTGCCTTTACTGCCGTAGCCGACGACGTCAATGCCGTTTATTACAATCCGGGCGGCCTGGCGCAGTTGGACAGGGCCGAGGTCACCTTCGTCCACAACAGATATTTTGAAGACATATCCCAGCAATGGCTTGCGGGCGCTTTCCCGTCAAAAGCCGGGGTATTCGGCCTGGGCTTGAATTACCTGTCTATTTCCGAATTTGACGCTTACGACAACAATGATAACAGGGTCGGCTCGGTTTCGGCCTATGACATGGCCGCAAATTTCTCTTATGCCAACCGTTATCTGCCGAACAGCACTGCCTTGGCCTCAATATTCTATGGCGCGAATTTAAAATATCTGATTGAACGACTTGATGTTGAAAAAGCCTCCGGCTTCGGGCTTGACCTCGGCATCCTGATTAAGCCGAAAATCAGGAACTTAAACCTGGCTTTTGCCGGCAT